>DASQIQ010000492.1:0-4234 GCA_035631495.1 Micropepsaceae bacterium | reverse complement strand
ATGACCATAGGCGTCGACGATGTCCTCATTGGCAAGGATGCGGTTGGCAATCACAAGATCGTTCAGCAGATTGTCGAGTTTCGACATGAATGAGCTCCGGTAGACGTGCGGATTTCTAAAACCAGGATTCGGCTTCGCCGTAATTGGGGACGAATAGATCGTCGATCCTAACCGGCGCGGCGATCAGATGCTGATCGGCGAGATAGGTGACGAGCGCTTCCAGAGTCGGACGGTTCTTCTCCACGCCATAGGGCCAGGGATCGCCGCCGAACACATCGTATATCTCATCGATGTCGCGCATCAGCCACGGCGTCATGTAGCGCAGCGCGCGCAAATTATACATTTTCTTCAGCGCGATTCGCTTCGATCTCGCGAAAGCGTTGTAGAGACTGGTCGCCACGAAGGGATAGCGTTCGTAGATGTCCTTTTTGATCGCCACCAAATGCATGATCGGATAGATGCGCGTGCGCTTGTAATAGTCCTTTTCCAGCTCGACATAATCGGGGAACAGACGCCCGATGTTCGGATTCGTGCGGACGGATTCCGGCAAGGATGTGCCCAGCGTCGCATCGACGAAACCTTCCTCGATCAAATCGTTCAAAGGCCGTCCATGGGGCGCCTGTTCGAGCGCGACCGGTTTCAACAAAGGCAGCACATGCGGATCGCCATGGGAGCCGGCATGGTTCACTGCGCCCTGCACCCAACGGATCTTGGAAAGATCGACGCCATATTCGTGCTGCAACAGCCCGCGAATGAAAATCGCGGCCGTCATGGTGTAGAGCGGGACCCCGACGCGTTTGCCTTCCAGATCCTTGGGAGTCTTGATGCCCGCCTTCTTGTTGATGGCGATGAAGCCGTGGCGGAAGCAGCGCGATGGGAACACCGGTATCGCGACGAAGGGGCATTGCTTGTTGGCAAAGCGCTGCACGAATTCGGAACTGGAATATTCGGCGACGTCGAATTCCTGGCCGCCCGACATGCGGTCGAAGATCGGGCGCGGCTCGTCGATGGCGATGAAATTGAGGTCGATGCCTTCGGCCTGTACTTCGCCGGTATAGAGCGCCTCCATGCGGTCATAGAGCGCACAGGCGAAACTCAGCTTCAATTTTCCCACCGTCCCCACCCTTTGCCGCCCACCCTTTTCGACATTTCAGGGTGAGGTTTTTTGAGGCTCTATGTTTCGTCGACCACGGGATTCCGCAGCACGCCGATTTCCGGCACTTCGACTTCCACCACATCGCCTTGTTTCAGCCAGTTGGGCGGCGTCTGGTGGCCGCCTGCTCCGACCGGCGTTCCGGTGAAAATAAGATCACCCGGCTTCAACGTCGCGAATTGCGTGATGTAGCCGATGAGCCAGGAGAAATCCCAAGTCAGCCGCGCCGTGTTGTCGTCCTGACGCAGCTCGCCATTGACGCGCGTCATCAGATGCAGAGGCTTGCCGGGATCGACCTCATCGGCCGGTACGATCCAGGGCCCGAGACTTCCGGAGCGGTCGAAATTCTTGCCCTGCGTGACGTTCAGCGTGCCGTGGCGTAGCCAATCGCGCACGCTTCCTTCATTGCCGAGCGTAAGACCGTAAATCATCCCCAGCGCCTTCTCGCGCGGCACGTTGCGCCCCTCGTGCCCGATCACCAGCACGATCTCGCCTTCATAGTCGAACTTCTCGGAGACCTTGGGACGAATGAGCGCCTGCTGATGGCCCACGAGGGAACCGGGGAAACGCACGAAGAGATTCGGATATTTTGGCTGTTCACGGCCATCTTTGTATTCGGCGTTGCGCTCGGGATAGTTGATGCCGACGCAGATGATTTTTTCGGGGGCAAGCACGGGGGGAAGGAATTCCACTTCGGAAAGTCTGTAGTCGGCCCAGGCGGTCAAACCCGCCCGCGCATCCTTCAGGCCCGTTTCGCCCGCGCGGATGAGCGCGAGAAGCGAGGGATAGCGCCCCCCAAGACGGCCACCGAGATCGATGAGCCCCGTCTCAATGACCGCACCGAAGCTCGCGCGGCCGTGAATTTTGAAACTGGTTAAGCGGGTGGCGGACATTGGCCGAAACTAGCGCGAATTGCCCTTGGGTCAAGCGGGGTTTGGCGGGCCGGGGCCGTCGCGTTGACGCGGGGAAATCGATGGCTATTCTGGCCCCAACCCTATCCCGTACCCGCAAATGAGAAAGACACAAAGATGCATGACGTAGCGAGCAAGGTCCATTGGCACGAGCCGACCGGCGGAAAGCGCGCCGGCTACGGCAAATGGGGCCGCGTGAAGACCCCCTATGACCAATTCATGGAGTCCGAGGGCATCCCCTGTTTCCGCGACATCGGCATCGGCAAGGTGCAGAATCTGCCCCTCGTGCCGTGGAAGCGGCTGGGCGGCAAGGGCACCTATATTCAGCTCTACGGCACCGAATCCAAATGGGGCTGCTACCTGGTCGAAGTGCCAGGGCGCGGCGCGCTCAATCCGGAGAAGCATCTCTTCGAGAAAATCTACTTCGTGGTCGAAGGGCGCGGCTCGACCGAAGTCTGGCTGGAGGGCGACACCAAGCGCCATACGTTCGAATGGCAGCAGGGCTCGCTCTTCTCCATTCCGATGAACGCCTATCACCGCGTGGTGAATGCGGGTTCGGCGCCCTCGCTGCTACTCGCCGGCACCACCGCCCCTGTCGTCATGAACACGCTCCAATCGGTGGATGCGGTTTTCAACTGCCCGATGCAGTTCCGCGACCGCTTCTCGGGCGCCGACGATTACTACCGCTACAATGACGATATCGAGCCCGATCCCGTGCGCGGCCTTGCCATGCGGCGGACCAATCTGGTGCCCGACGCGGTCAATTGCGACCTGCCGCTGGACAATCGCCGTTCGCCCGGCTTTCGCCGCGTCGAACCCTTCATGACCGGCAACACGTTCTATTTCTGGATCGGCCAGCATGAGAACGGGCGCTATTCCAAAGCGCACGCACACACGTCGGCCGCCGTGCTGATCTGCATCAAAGGCAAGGGCTACACCCATACCTGGCCGGAGCGCCTTGGCACCACGCCGTGGAAAGACGGCAATGCGGATCAGATCAAGCGCATCGATTACGAACCTGTCGGCATGATCTCGGCCGCGCCCGGCGGCGCGCGCTGGTATCATCAGCATTTCGGCGTGTCGAAGGAGCCATTGCGTCTGTTGGCGTGGTTCGGCCCGCACAACCCGGGACGCGAGCCCGGTCCGCCCGGTGAAAAACACATCGACTATACGGCGATGGATATTCCCGAAGGCGGCACCTCGATTCCTTATTGGATGGAAGACCCTCAGGTAAAAAAGGATTGGGAGGCGATGATCGCCAAGGAAGGCGTTCAGAGCCGCATGCTCCCGGAATTCTTCGACAAGAACTACAAGGGCGATCTACCCAAAGGCGTATAGTCGACGCGGCATGACCCTGATCATCAACAACGACGATGTCACAAAGGTGCTGACGATGGCCGACACCATCGCGGCGCTGGAGACCGCCTATCTGCAGATGGCGTCCAAGGAAGGCGTGTGCCGGCCGCGCATCGATATGCGGATCCCGACCTCCGATCCCGCCAAGAACTACCAATTCGGCACGATGGAGGGCGGTTCGACCTCGGGCTATTTCGCCATCCGGATGAAGTCGGATGTGGTCTATGAAACCACATATAACGGCGTCACCACGCAGGAGAAATATTGCTCGCGGCCCGGCCTGTTCTGCGGGCTGGTCCTGCTCACCTCCATCGAGACCGGCGAACCGCTGGCCTTCATCAATGACGGCGTGCTGCAGCATATGCGGGTGGGCGGCGATGGCGGCATCGGCGTCAAATATATGGCGCGGGCCGATGCCGCGACGGTGGGCATGCTGGGCTCGGGCGGCATGGCGCACAGCAATCTCATGGCCTTCGTCGAGACACGCGGAATCAAGCGGCTCAATGTGTTCAGCCCGACCAAGGCCCATCGCGAGGCCTTCGCGCGCGAGGCGGCCGAAACCTACGGTATCGAAGCCAAGGCCTGCTCGCGGCCCGAAGAGATTTACGAAGGCGCGGACATCGTCGCGGCCTGCACGGATTCCGCGGTGACGGTGCTCGACGGCACACGCATCGAGAAGGGCGCGCATGTCATCAATATCGGCGGCTCAGGCGTGCCGGACGAGGCGACGCTCGCGCGCATCGATGTCTATCTACGATTTGGCGACGCGCCCGCGCCCACGAGCAATCCGGCTCTTCAGATCGAAGACGAACAT
>DASQIQ010000491.1:0-3128 GCA_035631495.1 Micropepsaceae bacterium | reverse complement strand
GACAGCGTCGTCGAAATCGCCCATCGCAAATTCCATCAATTGCCGCCCGGCATGGAACCAGGGCTTCAATCCATACATGTTTTGGACGTGCCGACCGGCGGTTCCCTGCCCACGGCGGATGGACGGGTTCAGCTGTACCCGTGCTACGCCTTCGAGGCTCATATCGTTTACGCGGAAATCGATCCGATCACTGGACAAGTGGCTTTGCGCAAATATGTCGTTGGCCACGACTGCGGCACGATGATCAATCCGGACATCGTGCACGGCATGACCTATGGCGGCATTGCGCACGGGATTGGCGCCGCGCTCTATGAGCGATTTTCCTATGACGAGAACGGCCAATTCCTGAGCGGCTCGTTCATGGATTATCTGATCCCGTCCGCCCATGAAGTCCCGGATATCGAGATCGTCGATCATTGCACGCCCTCGCCGCACACCGCCTTCGGGCAAAAAGGGTCTGGCGAAGCGGGTTATTTGGGCGCACCGGCCGCAGTCGCCTCGGCCATCAACGACGCGCTCTCCCCTCATGGATTGAACGTCGCGACATTGCCCATTTCCGCATCCATGTTGAGTGAGCTCTTGACCAATAAGAAAGCCGTTCCGCTCACCAAGAGGAATGACGAATGATCATAGATGTTCATGCGCATTATGTTCCGGCGAGCCTGTTGGATGCACTCTGCGCTGAGCGGCGCATGTTCCCTTCGATACAGATTCTCGGCGAACGCAACGCGGTCCGCATGGCCTTTCCCGGCCAGGAGCCCACGCGGCCTGTATCGCCCAAGCTCTCCGACATCGCGCAACGCAAGGGATGGCTCGCCAAGCAGCGTATCGATCGCCAGGTCGTGGGCGGCTGGCTCGATATTTTCGGCTATGAGCTGCCGCCATCGGAAGGCGCCGATTGGTGCCGCTTGATGAACGAGCATATGTGTGAGAGTGCGTCCGAAGAGAGCGCCTTCGCACCTCTTGCCTGTGTGCCTCTGCAAAGCGGCAAGCTCGCCGCGGAGATCTTGGAGCACGCACTGGCAAACGGGTTCCACGGCGCGATGATCGGCACCCAGCCCAAGGGCGCCGGCGGCAATCTCGACGATCCCGATCTCAATCCGTTCTGGGAAGTCGCATCGGCCAAGAAGGCGACCCTTTTCTTGCATCCGATGTTTGTCTGCGGCGATGACCGGCTCAGCCAATATGATCTGGTCAATGCCGCCGGGCGGCTGACCGACACCACGATCGCTGTCTCGCGCCTCCTGTTCTCGGGGCATCTCAGCCGATATCCAGGCGTGAATCTCGTCCTCTCCCATGGCGGCGCCGCCTTGCCCTTTGCGCTTGGGCGCCTGAAGCGCAATCACCAGATCCACCCCGATTACGCCGATCCCATGATCGAATTCCGCCGGCTCTATTTCGACACCGTCCTTTTCGAGCCGCGCGCCCTGCGTTTTCTTTGCGATGTGGCAGGAGCCGAGAAAATCATGCTGGGCTCGGATCATCCTTTTCCTATCGGCGATCCGGAACCCTTGCGAATCGTCGATGAGGCCCGGCTTGAGCCGGCGGAGCGGCGTGCCATCCTGGGCGAGACCGCGGCGCGCCTCTTCCAGGTAAGTTGCGACTGCGCCGAGTGAAAATCGCCTAGTGTCGTGCTTTCGAAGTTCGCATCATTTGGATATAGGGCTGCGGGCGAACTTCGGAACTGAAACGACACTAGGAATCAATACGTTGCTAGTGTCCTTCGATACCGAAATTCGCCAAGAGCATGATATCGAGATGGTGCGAATTTCGGAATCGGGACACTAGGCGAATTTCGTGAAACCGCCTCGGCGCTGGGACCGAAATGCCCTATACTGCGGTTCTTCCACCCTAACGCCATGAGGGAAAAATGAGGACCAAGAGAGCAGTTTGTCTCGGCATGCTGAGCGCGAGCGTTACGGCGCTGCTGTGCGCTTCTGCGACCACCGCCACGGCGCAGCCCGCTGCGGGCACGCAAGTGCGCATCGACGCCGATGATATCGGCGGCGTGGTCACTGGCGCCAAGGGCCCCGAGGCAGGCGTGTGGGTGATCGCCGAAACGCGAGACCTTCCGACGAAATATGTGAAGATCGTCGTGACCGATGATCAGGGCCGCTATGTGCTGCCCGATCTTCCGAAGGGCAATTACGACATCTGGGTACGCGGCTATGGTTTGGTCGATTCACCCAAGGTGAAATCCGCGCCCGGCAAGACCCTCGACCTCAAGGCCGTGGCAGCGCCGAACCGCGCAGCGGCGGCGCAGTATTATCCCGCGATCTATTGGTATTCGATGGTGAATGTACCCCCGGCCAACCTCTTCCCGGGCACGGGTCCCGCCGGCAACGGCATGACCCAGGTCATGACCGACCAAGCGCTGTGGCTGCGCTACCTGAAGACCGACGGCTGTGTCTCCTGCCATCAGCTTGGCGACAAGGCGACGCGGACGATTCCCCAACAGCTCGGTCATTTCGATTCCGGGTCAGCCGCTTGGGAACGGCGCATCCAATCCGGACAGGCGAGCGGCAACATGGTCAACGCCATCGGCCGCTTCGACACCCAGCGCGCGCTGTCGGCATTCGGCGATTGGACGGACCGCGTCGCCAAGGGTGAATTGCCCAAGGCCGATCCGGCCCGCCCGCAAGGCAAAGAACGCAATCTCGTCGTCACCGAATGGGACTGGTCTACACCGCAGACCTATCTGCATGACGAGATCGCCACCGACCGGCGCAATCCCACCCTCAATGCGCATGGCATCATCTATGGCTCGCCGGAGGAAAGCTCCGATTTCATTCCGTGGCTCGATCCGGTCGACAACAAGGCGGGGCTGATCAAATCGGAATTCCGCGATCCCAAGACACCGACGACGAAGAACGATCCGATCTTCAACGAATCGCCCTATTGGGGGAATGAGCAGATCTGGGACAGCCACACCAGTATCCACAATCCGATGTTCGACGAGAAAGGCCGGCTGTGGGTGACGGCGCGTATTCGCCCGGCGGCGAACCCGGCGTTCTGCAAGGAGGGCTCCAAACATCCATCCGCCGTCGTATTCCCGCTGGGACGGTCAGGCCGCCAAGCGGAGCTCTATGATCCCAAGACCCAGAAGCTCACCACGATCGATCTGTGCT
>DASQIQ010000490.1:0-11288 GCA_035631495.1 Micropepsaceae bacterium | reverse complement strand
CTCGCGCATGGCTTGAAAGGCACCGGGCGCGGCCCATTCGAAATGGCGCTGGTGCGTGTCAGCGGCACCGGACGGGTCTCGGTCCTGACCGGCGCCTCGGCGATGGGTCAGGGCCTCGCCACCGCGCTGGCGCAGATTTGCGCCCAGGAATTGGGTATGCGCCCCGAAGACGTGACGGTGGTCGCGGGCGATTCTTCGGTCGTGCCGGTTGGGCTGGGCGGCTTTGCCAGCCGGCAAACCGTCACGGCGGGCTCATCGGTGCTGCTGGCGGCGCGCGCGGTTGGCGATAAGGCCAAGGCCCTCGCCGGCATGCTGATGCAGCGATCCCCCGATGATCTGGAACTCGCCGATGGGGTGGTACGAGTGAAGGACTCGCCGGAACAAGCCATGGCGTTGGGCGAACTCGCACGCGCTTTGCGCGGCGGGCCCGGCTATGGCTTTCCGCCGGGCTTCGATCCGGGCTTGGAAGCGAGCGCCGCCTTTCGTGTCGATCACCTCGCTTACGCCAATGCGTGTCATGTGGCGGAGGTCGAGGTCGATATCGAAACCGGCGGCGTACGTATCCTGCGCTATTTCGCACTGCACGATCACGGCGTGCAGGTGAATCCCATGATCGTCGACGGCCAGACGCGCGGCGGCATCGCGCACGGCGTCGGCAACGCCCTCTACGAATTCATGGGCTATGACGATGCCGGTCAGCCGACCACGACAAGCTTTGCCGATTATCTGATGCCGACGGCGACGGAAGTTCCAAGAATCGACAGCTTCTATCGCAGCTCGCCATCGCCGTTGAACCCCTTGGGCGTGAAGGGCGCCGGCGAAGCGGGCGTCATCCCTTGCGCGGCTGCCGTGATCTCGGCGGTCGAGAATGCGCTGGAACCTTTCGGGGTCCGCATTGCACAAGTGCCCCTTTCGCCATACAGACTGCTGCAATTGATCGAAACAGGGCGAACAAGGAGAGTCTGAGTTATGACCGGTTACAGACTGGCAACTTATCAAGCGGCGAACGGCCCGCGTGCCGGAATCATCATCGGCGATACCGTATTCGATGCGGCGAATCTCACCGCGCGCCCCTCATACGCCAGTGTGCTGGGGCTGTTGGAGGATTGGCCGCGCGCGGCGGATGTGATCCAAACCGCAATGCGGACGAAGCCCGCAAATGGTTTCCCTCTTGCCGATACGCATCTGCGCGCGCCTGTGCTCTGGCCGAGTGCGATCTATTGCGCCGGCGCCAATTACCGCGACCACGCCATCGAAATGTCCAAACGCCTGGGCCGCCCACTTGATCCCGATCCGAAAGAGAATGGCGGAGCGCCTTGGCATTTCCTCAAGGCGTGCCGCTGCGTCACCGATCCAGGCGCGACCGTCTCCGCGACGAGCTATTCCAAGAAGCTCGATTGGGAGGTCGAGCTCGCCGCGGTGATTGGGAAGCCTGCGAGGAATATTCCGGTCGAGCGAGCGCTCGAATACGTCGCCGGCTACACCTGCGCAAACGATCTTTCGGCACGCGATCTGTCGAAGCGGCCCGAAGCGAGCGAAAAATCGCCGTTCCACTTCGATTGGACCTGTCAGAAATCTTTCGACGGCTCCTGTCCGCTCGGCCCCTGGATCGTGCCGGCAGACGATATTCCCGATCCGCAGGATCTTTTCCTCAAGCTCTGGGTGAACGACATCCTCAAACAGGACTCGAACACATCTGAGATGATCTTCACATTGGCCGACCAGATCGCCCATCTCTCGCGCGGCATGACACTCTATCCCGGCGATCTCATTCTCACCGGTACGCCGGCAGGCGTCGGCACTGGACGCGGCGAATTCCTCAATTCGGGCGATGTGGTGAGAATCGAGATCGAGCGGATTGGGACGCTCACGAACCGAATCGTTTAGTGGTCTTCTTCGACATCGAGCGGGGTTTCGCTCTCTGTTTCGAGTTTCGCTGCCAAGCGCTCATAGGTGTTGGCAAGGCGAAACAGCGCAGCCCGGCTTTCGGGATGTTTGATGTCCGTTGCCGCGGAGCGAATTTCCTCCGCATGTACGCGATAGCGCTTTGCGCGCTCTAGAGACGTCTCTTCCACCCCTGGTGCTCCCGTCAGCCCAACCGGGAGCCCACCTGCCCCCCTAAAGGCAGGCACGCCTCGCATCTTTGAAACACGAGGCATAGGAATGATACGCAGCCCAAAATCGCTATGGCAAGCACCAAGCGAAAGTTCCCTCCCGGAAAACGACGGATGCGAGATAAATTCTGAACGGAACTTGCTTAACGCCCGATTCTATCGCGCATCGTGCCGCCGGGCTTGTCATGGCCGGGAACCGGCCGCAGCTTGGTTCCTGGCTTGGACATCTCGCCTGGCTGCAAAGCATGGATAAGCCCGCTAACATGGTTGGCAGCAGGCAAAACGGGAGATCAGGGTGGCAGAACAATATAAGAGCATCAAACTCGAGCGCGAGGGTGGAGTCACCTTCGTCGTCCTCAACCGTCCGGAGAAGCGCAATGCGATGAGCCCCGAGCTGCATCGCGAAATGTGCGAGGCGCTGGACGAATTGGAGACGGAGGACGCCACCAAAGTCGTGGTCGTGACGGGAGCCGGAGATTCCTTTTCCGCCGGTCAGGACATCAAGCTCTATTTCCGCGGAAACGAAGACAATCCCAAAGCCCGCGCACAGGCGCGCCAGGATTCACACCATTGGCGCTGGGAAAAATTGTCGAAATACGCCAAGCCCACCATCGCCATGGTGAACGGCTTTTGCTTTGGCGGCGCCTTCACGCAGCTTTGCGCCTGCGATTTTGCCGTTGCGGCCGATGAAGCGACGTTCGGTTTGTCGGAAGTCAACTGGGCGATTCTCCCCGGCGGCATCGTGAGCTGGAACGTGGCGCAGATGATGAGCTTTCGCGATGCAATGTATTACGCCTGCACGGGAGAAACCTTCGACGGCAAACAAGCCGCTGCCATGAAGCTGGTAAATTTTTCCGTGCCGCGCGCCGAGCTGAAGGCGGCGACGCTGAAATTCGCTGCAGATCTGATGAAGAAAAATCCCGCGGCCCTGCGCTATACCAAGGAATGCATTCGCGCCGTGCGCGGCATGGACGTGCAGCAGGCGGCCGATTATCTCAATGCGAAGAGCGATGCGTTGCGGTTTCGCGATCCCGAGAAGGGCCGCGCGGAAGCGACCAAGCAATTCCTCGACGACAAGAGCTTCAAACCCGGGCTGGGGAATTACCAACGCAAGTCGGGGGCGGGCGCCTAGCGGAAGAGTTGGCGGAAGATGTCGTCCCAACGCTTGCGATTTTTCTCGACGAATTCCGGTGAGGCAACGTTCGCCTTGAAGCCGCCGCCCGTCGGCAGGAGCTTCGGGTTCAGCGGCGGCACATCGGCCCGGGCGGGGATGTAGCCCGCGTTGCGGAACACGGTCTGGCCCTCGCGCGAGAGTGTGTAATCGAGGAACAGCAGCGCCGCATTGGGATGAGGTCCCTGCGCGGTCAGGCCCATCTGTTCTGAGAAGATCATGCCCTGGAGCGGTATCCAGTCCACCGGCGCGCCTTCCCGGCGGCTGATCTCCACGTTGTGGTTGGTCATCGCGAGAGCGATCGGATATTCGCCCGCGACGACCTGGTCGAGCACCGCGCGGTCGCTCACGGCGATGAGCACCACCTTCTGCTTGGCGAGCTTCTTCAGATACTCCATCCCCTTCTCCTCGCCCATGCCGGTGAGCACGCTGGCGATGAAGCCGGTCGAACCGGTGAGGTTAGCGGGGCGCCATGCCATCTTGCCGGCCCATTTGGGATCGAGCAGGTCTTCGTAGCTCTTCGGACGCTCGGAGACGGGAACGAGCTTGGTGTTGATGGCCGGTTCCAGCACATAGACGCGGTCGGCGACCCAATAACCATTCGGGTCTTTGTATTGCGCCGGCAGCTCGTCCACATTTCCCGAGCGAAATTTGCGAAGGGCGCCAGAGGCGATCAGGGGCTCGATGCCGAGCGAGGTGGTGAAGACGTCGGCGGTGGCACGATGCGCGCGATATTCGTTGATCACCTTCAGGACGACGGCGTCACTGTCCATCCTGATGAAGTCGACTTGTATCCCATATTTGGCGCGGAATGCCGCGACCAGCGGGCGGACGACCTGATCGACGATGAGCGGCGAATAGAACGTGACGCGGCCTTCCTTCTTCGCTGCGGCCACGATTTGCGGATCGATATCCGCGGCCTTCGCCGGCGCACCGCTGCCTGCGAGAGCGCAAGCAAGTGCAATTGCGGCCACACCGCGCGCGAAAGGACGAAGTTTGGCGCTTCTCACCAGCCCTCCGAACGTTCCCATTCTCCCCCTCCGACGCTCCTATGCTAGGAAAGGCGTGTCAAGGACGAGAGAAGGACCGGCCATGCGCATCATGCTGCTGAACCAGGCGCCCCGCACGGCGAGCCGAGGCCCGGCCTATGATGTCGAGCCCATCGAAAGACTGGCCAACTCCTATGCCTCACCGGGGACCAGGATCGAGATCGCTTTTCCGGAGAATTTCGCCGGGTCGGAAGTGTTCCACACTCTGGGCGCTCAAAGCGGACTCAACGGCCTGCATCACATGATCGAGACGCCGTCCATCGTGCGCAAGATCATCTGGGCCGCCGAGAACGGCTATGACGCCGTCATCTCCAGCAATACCTTCGATCCGGGGGTCGATGGCGGAAGGCTCGCGGTGGATATTCCGGTGATCGGGCCGTTGCGTACCGCCATGCATGCGGCCCTGACGCTCGCCGACCGCGTCGGAATCACCGTGCCGCTCGCGAGCCATCTGCCTTATACGCGGCGGATCCTGCGCTCCTATGGGCTGGAGAATTTCGTCACCGGCATCAAGCCGATTGGAATCTACGGCAAGGACATCAAATCGCGCAAAGCTGAGATCTTCGACATCACCACCAGGTTGATCCGCAATTTGGTCGATGAGGGCGCGGAGATCATCGTGCCCCTGGGCGGCGCGCTCATTCCCTATGTGGTCGACCCGGCCGACTTGACGGCGGCGACCGGCGTGCAGGTCCTCAACACCAAGGCAATCTGCGTCCGCTTCGCCGAGATGTGCGTGAATTTCAAGATGACGCAAAGCGCGCTGACCTATCCGCGCGGCAAACTGACATCGGAGGATTTCACGCGGTCTTAGTAGAAAGTCCGATCCTGGGAAAACCCGCGCATTCGCGCAGGTCATCAAGGACAGCCTCGTTGCAGCGGGACAGGGTTACGGAACCGGCACTTCGATACCCCGAAAGGGCGTCGCCATTCCCTGCAAGGCCCTTTATGGAAGCAGAGACCATCGCTCAGGCCCAAATCCTGCTATCATGGACTTAACCCGGCGCAGGAGGAGCCGCTGCATGTCCAAACTCGCCCCAGCCATTCTCGCAGCCACTCTGTTCTCTGCCGCCGCCACGGCAGCCCCGCCCGATTTCGCACCCACTGCCAGCACCGGCTGGTTTGCTTATGCCCGCGTCTTCATTCCACCTGCGGGCGGTGCCGGACCCGTTCCGCAGGATCCCGCACATCCGCTGATTTCCAATGACGAATTCCGCGCCACTGGCAAGCAAGCGACCTTTCCGATGGGTGATCCGAATGCTGCGATCTTGCAACCCTGGGCGAGGGAGGTGATCCGCAAAACCAATGAGACCATCCTCGCCGGGAAACCCATGTTCTCGCTGCATGCAACGTGCCGGCCCGCTGGCGTGCCGGATTTCCTGCTGCTGCCGATGACCATTCCGATGTACATCGTCCAGGGCCCAAAAGAAGTTCTGTTGATCCTGGAGGATTTCGGCGATGTCCGACGCGTTTATCTGAGCGCCAAACACTCACCCCATCTGAAGCCGTCTTGGTACGGAGAATCCATCGGCCATTACGATGGCGATACGCTGGTGGTGGATACGATCGGCTTCAACGACAAGACGCCCGTAGACCATTTCCAGACGCCACACACCACGCAACTTCATGTGGTCGAGCGGTATCATCTCGTCGATGGAGGCCAAACGCTGGAAGTGAATGTGCACGTTGAAGACCCTGGCGCTTTCACCATGCCCTGGAACGCGGTTCAGCGCTTCCGGCAGTACGAACCTCTGACCAGGGGGAACGTTGGTTCGCTTGCGGTTTTGGCGACGCCGGAGGAGGGACCGCTGATCGAGGCGGTCTGCGCGGAAAATCCGAACTCACTGATGGGCCTGTCTGACCTGAAAGTCCCCCAAGCCACCATCCCTGATTTCTGAGCGATGACGATTCTGGCGAGAATCGGTCATTAGGATAGGACCACCAGTGCGTCCAAGGCGACGGCGCCGCGTCGTTTCAGCAGGAACGGATTGACGTCGATCGATTGCAGATGCGCGCCTGCATCCATCGCCAGCTGTGAAAGCCCGACCAAGGCTTTCACCAGAGCCTTGCGGTCGAGCGCTTTGGCGCCGCGATAACCCTCGATGATCTTGGCCACGCGCGTGCGCGCGATCAGGGCCAGCGCCGTGTCCTCGTCCAGCGGCAGGGCGGCAAAAGCGACATCGGGGTGGAGCTCCAATTCGACGCCGCCGGCGCCGAACAGGATCACAGGTCCCATCTCGGGATCGCGGTGAACACCCAGTACCAACTCGATTCCATCCGAGACTTGCTCGGCGATCAGCACGCCGTCGAGCGCGACATGCGCGCGCTTCCCCGCCGCGACGATGCCCCGATAGGCCTTACGCACATCTTTGCCGGATTTGAGATTGAGCAAGACGGCGCCGGCCTCGGTCTTATGGGCGAGCGCCGCGCTGACCGCTTTGGCGACCACGGGAAAGCCGACTTTCGTGGCCAGGGCAGCGGCTTCCTTCTCGCTGTGTGCGACGGATTCCCTCGGAAGCGCGATTCCGTAGGCTTTGAGCAAGGCTTTGGACTCGACCTCGTTCAGCGCGCCAGCGGCGCGGGCCAAGACCCGTGCCAGTTGTGGTTTAGGCTTTTGCGCAGGAACAGCGGGTGAAATCTTCGCCCGCACGATCTCAGCATGGGCAATGACCGAGCGCATGGCGGCCAGGGATTTGTCGATCTCCTGCAGGAACGCGATATTTGGCAGCTCGGACCGCAGGGCGCGGCTGTAATCCGTCATGCCATGGGAGATCATGGTGACGAAGGCGATGGGCTTGGCGGCGCGCGCCGCGATGGCGTTGACGGCCTTGAGATTGGCTTCCTTACGTTCGGTGCCGGGACCGCGAGGGAGCTCCTCTTGCAGCAGCAGCGCGTCGATGCCCGGATCGTCCAGCAAAGTCTCGATGCATTTCAGATACGCGTCTTGACTGGTCAGCGCGGCGAAGCCGGCATCGAGCGGATTGCCAATGATCGTGCCGACCGTGACCAGCTCCTCGATGCGCCGGCGCGTCACCTCCGCGAGTGGGGAAAATCGCAGGCCCTGCGCTGCCGCCGCATCCAGCAGCATGCCGCGCAAGCCGCCGGAGAAGGTGATGGCGCCGAGGCCCGCTCCCTTGGACAATGGCGCATGGACGAGATATTCGACCGCCTCCACCACCGCATCCAGGTTCCGCACGCGGATGATTCCTGCCACGCCCGCCACGGCATCGAAAGCCGCCATCGCGCCGGCCAGCCGCCCGGTATGGGCCAAAGCCGCCTCGCGTCCCGCATCGGACGCGCCGAGTTTCACCACGACGACAGGTTTGCCGGCCGCGCGCGCCGTGCGGCACGAGGCCAGGAAGGCGGCCGGGTCATGCACCGATTCCAGATAGGAGACGATCGCCTTCACGTCGGGCTGGCGGGCGAAATACCCGATGTAGTCCGCCGTCGTGAGGCCCGTTTCATTGCCAGAGGTGACGACCGAACCGGTATCGACGCCGCGCTCTTCCAGCGTGCGCTTGATCGCCATGGCGATGCCCCCGGACTGGCCGACAATCGCTACGGGACCGGCGGCGAGTTTCTGCGGCCGGTCGTCCGGCATGGTCATCAGGCGCGCCGGCGCATGCAGATTACCGAGGCAATTGGGGCCTGAAACCGCGATTCCCGTTTGCGCGATGACGGCTCTCAATCTCATCGTGAGCGCGACCGCTCCGGCATCTTCGGATTCCGCGAAGCCCGAGGTCATGATGGTCGCGCTTCTGGCGCCGGCGCGCGCCGCATCGCCGAGCGCGTCCGGAACCGCGTGAGCCGGTATCAAGATTACCAGATGATCGGGCCGTTCGGGGAGCGATGCGAAGTCACGGTAGCAGCGCGTGTCCCAGACGGCGTCGCGGCCCGGATTGTATGGATAGATCGCTCCCGGAAAATTGTAGCGCTTGAGATTGCGCCAGACGCGCTGCGCCCAATTCCCGGGCCGGTCGGTAGCACCGACGATCACCACATTCTTCGGATTGAGCAGCGCTTCTACGCCTGCGCTGGTGCCGGGTGCCCCCTTTTCCCCGCTCAACGGAAAATCTCGTCATAGACTTTCTTCCAATGCGGCATTTTCTCGGCGGTCTCTTCGGGCGAAAAGAACCGCGAGCGGAATTTGCCGCCTTCGGGCTTGAGCGTCGGATCGAGCGCGGGAACCGCCGGGTCGGCGGGGAGATATTCCGCGGCCTGATAGGCCTTTTGTCCTTCCTTCGATACCAGGAAGTCCTCGAACAGCTTGGCGGCGTTGGGGTGCGGCGCATTTTTCGGAATCGAAACGACGGAGAGAAGTCCGGTCGCCGGCTCCATGGGAATCCATTTCACCGGCGCGCCTTTCTTGGCGCTGATCACCGCGTGATGATTGAAAATCTGCAGCGCTATGGCGTATTCGCCGGCGACCACCTGATCGAGCACCTGGCGCGCGGAGACATCGACGGATGCGACACGCTGCTGCTGCAATTGCCGCAAATAGGCGATGCCTTTGTCCTCACCCATCTGGTCCAACACCGTGCCGATGAAGCCCGTCGCCGCGGAGCTGGACAGGCTGGCCGCCCACACCATCTTGCCGCGATATTTCGGATCGAGCAGCGCCTGGAAATTCTTCGGCTCCTGGCCCGGCGGGATGCTGCGCGTGTTGAACGCCGGCGTCAGCACATAGATGTTGGTGGCGATCCAATAGCCTTCCGGGTCCTTATATTGCGGCGGATAATCCTTCGCCGCATCGGGCAGCCATTTGAGGACATAGCCTTCCTTTTTCAACGGCACCACGGTCACGGTGCCGTCGAACACATCGGACTGGTTCTTCCCCGCCCGATTTTCCTGCAGGATCTTGATCGCCGCCGTCGTCGCGTTGGTGCGCGATAGGCGGACTTTGATCCCCGGATAGAGTTTCTCGAACATCGCCGCCGCGGGGCGTGCGAATTGATCGACGATCTGGGTCGTGTACCAGACGACAGTACCTTCCTTCTTGGCCGCGGCGATCAGCGCGGGGTCGGCGGCTTGCGCGGACAGGGCGATACAGCAGAAAGCGGCGGTGATCGGTGACAAAGAGCGCATGATCGCGTCTACCAGCGGGAGCTGCCGCCGGAGTCCCGTTCGGCCGCCTGCGAAACACCATCGTCCAGGGCGGAAGGGTCTTTCAGCGTGGTGTCCTGACCCCGCACCGGGTCCATGACCGCCGCTTTCAAGCTCCGGGCAAGCTTCCATTCCGAAGAGGGACGAATGATTCCATCCGGTTTCACCCGATCCAGACCCCAATAGATCTCCAGCCGGTGCCCGTCGGGGTCGCGGAATTCCACGGCGATCTGCACCCCGGCGCGTCGCCTTCCTTCGAAATCGATGCGGACGCCGTGCTTCTTCAGATGATTGCGGGCGCGGATCACCTCATCGAGGGTCGCCACTTCGAACGCCATGTGGTTGAGCTCCACATTGGGCGAACCGCCCTTCATGGAGCCGACCAGCGCCACGCCGTGATGGTCCTCGTTGAAGCGCATGAAGACCATGCCGCCCGGCACCATATCCTCGGGATAGACGTCGGAAATCTCGAAACCCAGAATCTCGGTGTAGAAACGGGCCGAACGCTCCACGTCCGTGCAATTCAGGACCACATGGCCGAGCTTGACGATCTCGAAGGGGAGCCCTCCTTCGGGTGGCCCGAGCGTCTTGATTGTCTCCGGATCGACCGCCATGCCAGCCGTGCCTGCCAATGGGTTTCTCAGATCAGCTTTCATTCTATACCGCGCGCGGTTTACATGTCCTAAGGAATAGGCAGGGCCCGGACACCGGGCTTCGCCTCGCGCCACCAGACCGACGGAAACGATGACCTCTAATCCCATACTGCAAGCCTTTCAGCAGTTCCAAAACGGGCAATATGACGAGGCAGGCGAGAGCTGCCGCCTCATCCTCGCCGGCAATCCCGGCCATGCCGAGGTGAATCATCTCTTCGGTGTCATCCGGTTTCAGCAGGGGCGCATGCCCGAAGCCCTCGATCTGATGAAGCGTGCCGTCTCATCGCCCGAGGCAAGCGCCGAGATGCATAACAATTATGGCGCCGTCCTCAACAAGGTCGGCCGCACCGAGGAAGCCATTGCTGCCTTCAACCGAGCCCTCGCGCTCAAGCCCGATTACGCCGATGCGTTGAACAATCTTGGCGTCATCTACCGCGACGCGAAAAATACCGATGCCGCCATCGCGGCCTTCCGCAGGGCGGTCGAACTCGGGGCCGACCCGACGCTGGCGAAAGCCAATCTGCGTTCCACCTATCGCGACGTGGTGCCGCCCTGGCATTTCGCGATGATGGACGATAAGCGGCGCAACGGCGCCTATGATGCGGCGATCCGGCGGGCTGTGCCGGGAAAGCGGGTTCTCGACATCGGCACAGGCGCGGGCCTTCTGGCGATGATGGCGGCGCGGGCGGGCGCAGCGCATGTCACCACCTGCGAGACGGTTCCTCTCATCGCCGAGCGGGCGCGGGAGATCATCGCGCAGAACGGCCTCTCGGATCGCATCACGGTCATCGGCAAGCCCTCGACAGAACTTATCGTCGGCCGCGATCTTCCCCTACGCGCCGAGGTTCTCGTGACCGAGACCTTCGCCAGCGGCCTTATCAGCGAGGGCATCTTGCCGACCGTCGAGCACGCCCATGAGCATCTGCTGACACGCGATGCTGTAATCATTCCGGCGGTTGCGTCGGTGATGGGCTACCTCGCGGGCGGCGATACGCTGAAAGGCATGTTGTTCGTCGACCATATCGACGGCTTCGAGCTTTCTCTCTTCAATGATTTTGCGCCGCCATCGCTTGTTGCCAACCTCGATAGCGTGCCGCATTCGTCGCTTTCCGACGATATCGCGCTGCTACGGTTCGATCTCAAGGAAAGGCGGTTTCCCATGGCAAGCACGCGCCGCGTCATCAGGGCGACCCGGCAA
>DASQIQ010000489.1:0-6469 GCA_035631495.1 Micropepsaceae bacterium | reverse complement strand
GCCCGATTGCCAGGCGCAATAAAAGCCGCGATTTCCCGGCGTGGCGATCTCGGCGAGATAGACCGAGCAGCCGCCGATCTCCACGCCGGAGGAAAATCCCTGCACCAGGCGCCCGATCACGATGATGACAGGCGCGAGCGCCCCGATCTGGGCATAGCCCGGGGTAAGCGCAATGGAAGCGGTGCCGACGGCCATCAGGCTCAAGGAAAGAATGAGGCCCTTGCGCCGGCCTTTGCGATCCATATAGGCGCCTATCACCACCGCGCCGATGGGCCGCACCAGGAAACCCGCGCCATAGGCGATCTGGGCTGGCATCAGCGACGCGAATTCGTTGTCCGCCGGAAAGAAGGTGCGCGCAATATAGGTCGCGTAATAACCGTAGATAATGAAATCGTACATTTCGAGGAAATTGCCCGCCGAAACGCGGATCACGGCATTGATCTTGGCTCCGCGTTCCGCTGGCGACAGCATCATTCCTCCTTCGGCGAACTTCCGCCGCCTCTATTTCACATACACGGGACGCGCGCCGGCTTCGCGCGCCGATTGCACCACGGGCAGAATGAACGCAGCCGCCAGACTGATGGCGGCCGCGAGCGACAACCACAAAGCCGGCGCGGCGCGGTTTGTGGTCAATTCTATCAGATAGGTGCAGATGGCCGGCGTGAACCCGCCGAAGATCGCCGTTGCGGTGACAAAGGCCAGCGAGAAAGCGGCGGTGCGCACCTCGGCCGGCATGATCTCGGCCAGTAGCGGGATCAGCGCGCCATTGTAGAGGCCGAAATAGACCGAATAGAGCAACAGAACGGCAAGCAGCTTCGAGAAGTTCGGAGCATCGACCAGCCAGACCATCGCCGGATAGGCGGTCAGCAGCGTGGCCATGGTGACGAGGAGCATCAGTGGCCGCGCACCGAAACGATCGGTCAACACGCCTCCGACCGGCAGCCAGGCGAGGTTGGAGAGGCCCACCAGCAGCGTGACCAGGAAAACCTCGCTCGGCCCCATGTGAAGCGCCTGGCGCGCATAGGTCGGCGTGTAGGCGGTGATGAGATAAAAGCTCGTCGTCGTCATCACTGTGAGAGCGACGCCATTGGCCACGAGCTTCCAATGAAGGCCAAGAATACGCAGCACCTCGCCCATGGTTCGGACGTGCCGGCTGTGTCTAAAAACTTCGGTCTCTTCGAGCGATCTTCTCAGCCAGAGGATGAGCGGGATGGCGACGATGCCGGCCAGAAGCGGGATGCGCCAACCCCAGAGTGTCATCTGTTCCGGCGGCACGATCGCGGTCAGCCCGAAGCCGAACAGAGCGGCGAACACAACGGCGACCTGCTGACTCACCGCCTGCCAGGAACAGTAGAAGCCGTGCCGGCCCGGCGTCGCGATCTCGGAGAGATAGATCGCAACACCGCCGAACTCTGCGCCGGCGGAAAGCCCTTGCAGGAGCCGCCCCGCCACGAT
Source organism: Micropepsaceae bacterium (assembly GCA_035631495.1). Classification (GTDB taxonomy): domain Bacteria; phylum Pseudomonadota; class Alphaproteobacteria; order Micropepsales; family Micropepsaceae; genus CAIYRG01. The sequence continues at coordinate 5,014 of DASQIQ010000489.1, read as the reverse complement.
CAGAAACGGCGCCATCAATCCGATCTGCGCATAGCCCGGCGTCACCGCGATGGAGAGCGTACCCACCGCCATCAGGCTTAGAGTCAGGATCAGGCCCTTCTTGCGGCCCTTTCGGTCCATGTAGGAGCCCAGCACGATCGCACCCAAGGGCCGCATCAGATAACCCGCGCCGAACGTCACCAGCGAGAGCATCAGCGAGGCGAATTCGTTCGCGGCTGGAAAAAATGTCGCCGCGATATAATTCGCGTAATAGCCATAGACGATGAAATCATAGGCTTCGATGAAATTGCATGAGGCCACGCGGATGACGGCCCGGATTTTGGCGCGGCGCTCAGCGGGCGAAAGCATGGATCAGGGCTGCCGCGGCAGGCTGACACCGATCATGCAATCTCGGCTGACCAGCGCGGCCAATTGCTCCTCGTTCATCTTCTCGGTGCCGGCGGGCCGCATCGGCAAGACGAGATAGCGCAGATCGGCGGAAGAATCGTGCACGCGAACTTCGACCGTGTCGGGAAGATGCGTGCCGAATTCGGCCAACACCGCACGCGGCTCGCGCACCGCGCGGGCGCGATATTCGCGGCTCTTGTACCAGGAGGGCGGCAGGCCCAGCACCCCGCGTGGATAACAGGAGCACAGCGTGCATACGATCATGTTGTGGACTTTGGGCGTATTTTCCACCACATCGAGAACCGTCGCGCCCATATCGAGGCCAAATTCCTTTATGGCCTCGGTGCCGTTGGCGAGCAGGCGTTTCTTGTAGGCCGGATCGGTCCAGGCCCGCGCCACGATTTTGGCGCCCGTCGACGGTGTGATCGAATCGCGAAATTCGATGGTGGCGCGGATTTCGTCGGCGGTGACGATGCCCTTCTCGATCAACAGCTCCTTCAGCGCCAGGCCCAGCACTTGGTAATAGGAATGAATCTTTTCGTCCTTGGCGGGCGGCGCATGTGGGTGCGCGTGATCATGCTCGTGGTCATGATCGTGGTGATGGTGGGTGTGTTCGTGCATGGCGGTCACCGTGGAATCTTCGCGAGCCAATGTTCGTAAATGTCGATGTCGAGCGTGTCGTAGGGCGAACCGGCATAATCGGGCCACAGATCGGTCTGCTTAAAGCGCACCTCGTAGAGCGCCTTCTTGGGCAGGCCGTCTCTTCCCAATGCCAGGACTTCGGGATTGGGAAAGGCGCCGAAGCCGCGCGTCACCACCCCCTCCTTGCCCCGCACATAGACCGGCGTGCGGATGTGGCCGGGCGGAAAATCTTCGCGCACGCGCACGCGGTCGCCGGGGGAAAAATCCTTGCCCATGTCAGGCGGCATCCTCGCCCAGGCGTTCACGCACTTCGAGCACCTTGGCGTCGACTTCGTCCTGGGTGAGCACGCCCTTGTCGATGAGGATGCGGGTGAGCGCCGCCGTCCAGCGTTCGTAATAGGTCAGCGTGTTGTAGACGTCATCGCCCAGCATCTCGACATAGCGGCGGTTCTCGTCGGTGCGCCGGTAGCCCTTCTGCGCCATGAGCTGGTTCATGGCGTCGATCTGCTTTTCCCAGAAGGTCATATCGTGGGGCGATGTGTCGACCGGACCGGCCGGAAGTCCCCCGATATCGTGCGGACCACGCATGCGCATACCCTCAAAATGGCGATGGCCGAACCTAGCCCATCCCGCCGGAATCGGCCAATCGGCGCTAGGTTGGGCCGGTCACAGAGGCGCGATAGGCATCCAGAATATCGCCGCCGCGCGCGAACCAGACCCGGTCATGACCCCTGATATAATCCAGCGCCTTGGCCAGATGCGGCGCGCGGTGGGGCGCGCCGGTCAGGAATGGGTGCAGCGCGATGGGCAACACGCGCGCCTGATCCTCGCCTTCGCGATAGAGCGTGTCGAACGCATCGACAATATAGGCGGCGAATTGCGAGGCGGGCGTGCCCTGGCGGTCGATCAGCCCGAGGTCATTGATGTCGAGCGTGTAGGGCACGGCGTACATGCCGTTTTTCAGCCGGAAGGGCTGATCATCGGCAGGCCCCCAATCGCAGACATATTCGATGCCGGCGGCTTTCAGCGCATCCAGCGTTCCATCGGCTTCGCCGAGGCCAGGGCCGAGCCAGCCGCGCACCTTCTGACCGGTCGCGTTCCGGATCATGTCCACGGCTTGGCGGACGATGGCCGCCGCCTTGGCAGGCGGAGCGGTGTCGAGATGCTCGGAATTGGTCACGCCATGGCCCATAAGCTCGTCACCGCGCGTGCGGAACGCCTCGATGAGCTCAGGGTAGAAGCGGCAGACCGAGGCGTTCAGCGCAATCGTGGTCTGAATCCGGCGCTCGCCGAAAATCTCCATCAGCCGCCAAGCCGCAACGCGCAAGCCGTAATCGTTGCGCGGCAAATTGCGCACGTCCATATGGCCCTTGTCGTCATGGACATCCCAATGCTCGACATTGGGCACGATGAACACGGCGACGCGTGCGCCGTTCGGCCATTTCAGCTTGGGACGTTTGGTGATGGGTGAATAATCGTAGAAAGGCTGCGGCTCGCCGGTACGAATGCCGCTGTTCTGCGCCACCTGCTGGGCGGCGGCAGAACTCGTGCCCGCCAACAACGCGGCCGCCCCAGCGATGGCCGCCGTTCCCGTACTCACCTGAAGAATATCGCGCCGGGAGATGGCATCGCCACCAGGCGCCTGCGGATCGTCCTTGCTCATAACCCCTCCTCGCCGTGAGGCGGGAAGGCTAGCAGCAGCGGAGGAAAAGCCAAAATGCGGCTTCCATGCTAATCTCGCCGCCAAAGCAAGAAGGACGGAGGGGAGAAATGACGACGCGAGTGCACAAAGACCCGCAGGTTTCGCGGCGCGAGATCGTGACCTCCCTTGCGGCGTGCGGGGCCGCTGCCGCGTTGTTGCCGTCGCTCCCATCCTGGGCCGCGCCCGCTGCCCGGGCGATCGATTTCCACCATCATTTCAATCCGCCCTTCCTGGTTGCGGCCGCGCAGGCAAACCGGGTCGGCGCGGACGCGTCCGGCCTGAACTGGGATCTGGGCTATTCGCTCGAAGACATGGACAAAACCGGCATCGCCAAAGCCGTGATCTCCCCTTCGACCGGCTTCGCCGAAAGGACCGATCCGTCGCAGCGCATCGGCATGGTGCACCGCGTGAACGAATATGGCGCCGAGCTGGTGCGCGATCATCCCACGCGTTTTGTGCAGCTCGTCTATATGCCGCTGCCGGACGTGGACGCGACGCTGAAGGAACTCGCCTATGGCTTTGACACGCTCAATGTCATCGGCGCCGGCTTTGCCACCAGCTATGGCGACAAATATGCGAGCGATGCGGCGTTTGCGCCCGTGTTCGAGGAGCTGAACCGGCGCAAGGCGATCGCCTATTTCCATCCTTTGGCGGCGGCCTGTTGCACACGGCTTTTCCAGACGATTCCCGAAGAAGCCAATCTCGTGGAAATTCCCTACGACACCGCGCGCACCGTGATGGGCTTCCTTTTGAGCGGCTCATTCCGGCGCTATCCGGACATCAAATTCGTGTTCTCGCATTCCGGCGGCGCGATCCCCATGTTTGCCGGGCGCTTCAATCGTCTGTTGCAGGCGACCGATATTTCCAAAGTCGCGCCCAACGGTCTAAACGCGGAATTTCGCAAGCTCTATTACGAGACCGCCAATGCGAGTTCGCCGCCGACCATGGCGGCGCTGCTGAAATTCGCGCCCATCAGCCAAATCCTGTTCGGGAGCGATCATCCCTACGTTTCGGACGCCGACAATATGACGGATTTGAAGAGCTGCGGGCTCAGCCAGGCGCAGATGAATGCGATCCTTTATGAGAATGCCGAGCGTCTGGTGCCGCGCCTAAAGGGATGAGGGTTTTCAACTCGCTTCACGGCCGCCCACCGTCACCGATTTGATCAACGCGAAGACCTGTGTCCCAGGCTTCAGGCCAAGCCGTTCCAGGGAGCGGCGCGTAATGCGTGCGACCAATAAGGCGCTCCTCAGCCGCAGCTGGACATCCGCATTCGGCCCGTCTTCGCGTATGGCGGCAACCGTAGCGGAGAGGACATTGTTCGCGCTTACCCCTTCGGGCTTGGTGAGCGCCAGCATCACGTCATCGGCATCGATCCGTATGCGGACCTTATCGCCGCTGGTGCGGCCTATATGCGGCACCACGAGGATGTCGCCGTCAAAGGCCAGTTCGGTCAGCCCGTGCGCCGCATCATGGCCGGCGATCTCAGCTTCAAGAACCGCGCCTGGCAAGAGGTGCTTGCCGGTGAAGAGATCCAGGCGCGCCGTCACATCGAACAGCGATCCTTCCGCAACAACCCGGCCCTCGCTCAACACCACCATGCGGTCAGAGAGGCGCGTGACTTCGTCGAGGGCGTGACTGACATAGAGCATGGGGATTTTCGTTTCCTCGACCAGACGTTCGAGATAGGGCAGAATCTCCGCCTTTCTTCGCGCATCCAACGCCGTCAGCGGCTCGTCGAGCAGCAGCGCGCGCGGGCTCATCAGAAGCGCGCGCCCCAGCGCGACACGAGCGCGCTCGCCGCCCGAAAGCGTGCGCGGCTGGCGCTTAAGCAACATCTCCAATCCCAGAAGCGCAATCACCGCATCGATGGACCCGCCGTGGGCCCGCGTGCCGGCGCGGCGCCAGCCATAGAGCAAATTTGCGTGAACGCTCATATGCGGGAAAAGGCGCGCATCCTGAAACACGATGCCGATGCGCCGTTCCCGGGCCGGAACGAAGATGGCGCGCTCGCTATCGAAGAGGGTCTCACCCGCGATAGCGATGCGCCCGATTTGCGGGCGAAAGAGTCCCGCAATCGCCGCCAGCACGGTCGATTTGCCCGCTCCCGAAGGGCCAAACAGGGCGGTCACGCAAGGGGTTTCGCCAAACTCGAACGCCGCATCCAGCGTGAAAGCGCCGAGACGATGCCGCAGCGTCACCCCGGTTTTCATTGCCCGATGAGGGTCCGTGTGCGCCGCGCGACAAACTCGGCGAGGACGAGACCGGCAAGCGCAAGCATGA
>DASQIQ010000488.1:0-1699 GCA_035631495.1 Micropepsaceae bacterium | reverse complement strand
TGCGTGCATGCCCGGCCGGAGCAGCCGGCGGACGAAGGCGATTTCCTTCTCGAACCAGTCCTCCTGTTCGATCAGGACGTAAGCGGTTATGGACTGACGCGCGGGAACGCAGATCTCGCCGCCCCCTGTCACCCGAACGTAAAATTCATCCATCGCACGCGATTTCCGGACGAGCGTCGATCCTTAGCCCAGCCGCCCGCGCAGGCCAACAGGCGGGCCCGGCGCACCGCGCGGGCTTGCCAATTCCAGGGCGTCTGTCGCTTCTTGCTGAATAGGCGCCTGACGCGCGCGCATGCCCGCCTTGCGCAGTGACAGCCGGCGTTTGGCCCGTCGCTTTCTGGCCCTAGGTCGGCCATGAGTCCCTATTTGCGGCTTTGTTTCGCCGCCTCCGCGGCTGCGATCTTCTCGACCAATTTCACCAGCGACAATCGCAATGCATTGTGTTTGATCGCGTCGAACGCGTGAGCGAGCCGGAACGACCGTGAGTCGGATACAAGCGCGAGGAGCGGCGGTTCGGCAGCATTGGTGCCCTCGAACAACACGGAGATAGGCACGCCAAGGATAGCGGCAATCTTGACGAGGCGCCCCGTTCCTATGCGATTGGCGCCAGTTTCGTATTTCTGCACCTGCTGGAAGGTGATGCCGAGCCGGCTGGCAAGCTGCGATTGGGATAGTCCCTTGGCCATTCGCCAGATGCGGACATTGCGTCCGACCGTCACGTCGAGCGGGCTCGGGCTGTCGGCTTTGCGTTTACGGGGCATCGGCGCCGCCACGTTGCTGGACGTACGCCCGCATCGCCTCGAAATCGACTTGCTGGGGCCCGTCCGCGCGATCCACGCACCACAACCAACGCTCGCCCTGACGCTCCCAAAACAGGAACATGCCGACCGCGTGTTGCTCGATCAGCAAGGCAAGCGCTTCAATCGCGCGCACGATTGTCAGTCGCCGTGCACGGCCGCCTTTCTCACAAATCTCAATGTAACGGTAGAGAACGCCGCCTTTGTCGAATGTGTTTGGCCCAATGGCTGTGATTGTCCCGACGACCGGAAATATCGGACATGATTTCATGATCGGTCGGCTTGGAAAAAAGCCGGCCAGCAGGATCGAAACTCCCTACTGACCGGCGCGCACCTCTTGCAATGGCTTGGCCGCGGTCTGCGGCGCTGGGGGCTACCGGTTGCGGCGGGCGCTTTTGGCCCATTCGCGGCCGGCAGATGTCACGTTAACATCGTCTGTGGTTGTGGGCGTTGGTGAGCGACAACTTCATTTCCGATGGCTGCAGAAATAAGAAATACAGTATCTAGTATCGTTACCTTTGAGCCCTGCCAGAGCTAGTGGCACGAGCTGCCAAGTTGTAGAGTTTAAATGAGAACTCAACCGGAATTCGTAAGATTTTCACACTTCACGCTAGGGCCACCTTTGCGTTAGCGTTCGCGGGCCAGCTTACGGGGCGGAGTCATGACAAGCACGGTTGCGGGCGCTCAAAGCAGGACCCTGACCGCCGGAATTCCAGATCACGCCTACTTGCCGTCACACCCGATCGTTCGCATTCATCTGCTGGGGTCGATGCGAGCGACCAGCTATCTGGGCGACGACGTGCTTCCGCGCGCAAAAAAGGCCCGCGCGGTTCTCGCGCATCTTTGTCTTACCCCCGGCGCGCGGACATCGCGCACACGCATCGCGACCATGCTATGGGACC
>DASQIQ010000487.1:0-15558 GCA_035631495.1 Micropepsaceae bacterium | reverse complement strand
CACTAGGGGGAAGCGGCGTGTCGCAGAATTTCGAGCCGTGCGAAGATATCATCCGCAAATCGGATTATGACCGTTATGCCGCGGCGGTCTTCGCCCCAAAGCGCGTTCGCGGCCATCTCTGCGCGCTCTATGCGTTCAATTATGAGATCGCCAAAACGAGCGAGACCGTCAGCGAGCCCCTGGCCGGTCAGATCCGTTTGCAGTGGTGGCGCGATGCGATAGGGGAGCTCCGCGAGGGCAAGAGGCGCGAGCATCCGGTCGTGCTGGCTCTCGCGGAGGTCCTGCGCGCACATGATTTGCCGCAAAATCTGTTCGACCAAATGATCGATGCGCGCGAATGGGATCTCGACGAGATGCCGTTCGCCGACATGGCCGGTCTGGAAACCTATGCCGACGCCACGTCCGGGAATCTCATGCGTCTGGCGGCGCGCGTTCTGAGCGCGGGTGAACGTCTAGATGAGGCAGCGCGCGAGGCGGGAATCGCCTACGCCATCGCCGGATTGCTGCGCGCCGTGCCTTATCGCGCGGCAAACCGGCGCTTGGCGCTTCCTGTGGCCAGTCTGCGCGCGGCTAACGTGTCGCCGGAATCGATTTTCGCCGGGGAGTCGAGCGCCGGTCTCGCCGCGGTGTTCGCGGGGATGGCCGAAGCCGCGCATGCGCATCTCCGCGCGGCGCGTGAAATTTCCACGCCGCGAAAATTCCTGCCGACGCTGCTGCCGGCAGCCTTGGTGCCGCTCTACCTGAACCCGATGACCCGGGCCGGTTTCAATCCGTTTCGCGACGTCGTGGATGTGCCCCTCTATCGGCGCCAGCTCGCGATGCTTGGTGCGGCGATGAGGGGCGGGCTCTGACTATTCCGCGGCGGCGCGATGTCCGAGCCAGAGGCCGAGGTCGGCAAGGGCGCGGTGGGCCATGAGTTTTTTGCGGTCGCGTCCTCGCGTGTCGGTTTCGAGCGGCGGGAACAATCCAAAATTCACGTTCATCGGCTGGAACGTCTGGGCGTCGGCGCCCTTCGTGATATGGACGAGCAACGCGCCCAATGCCGTCGTCGAAGGTGGCGGCGCGATGGTTTCGCCATGCGCTTGCGCGGCGGCAAAGCGCCCTGCCAAAAGCCCCATCGCGGCGGATTCGACATAGCCCTCCACGCCGGTGATCTGCCCGGCAAAACGCAAAGCGGGCCGTGCCTTCAGCCGCAGCTCTCCGTCTAAGAGACGAGGCGAGTTGAGGAACGTGTTGCGATGGATGCCGCCAAGCCGGGCAAAGCGCGCATTCTCGAGCGCGGGGATGGTGCGGAAGATACGAATCTGCTCGCCATGTTTCAGCTTGGTCTGGAAGCCGACCATGTTCCACAGCGTGCCAAGCGCGTTGTCCTGGCGCAGCTGCACCACGGCATAGGGGCGCCGGCCGCTTCTCGGATCGCGCAAACCCACCGGCTTCATCGGGCCAAAGGCAAGCGTTTCCTCGCCGCGGGCCGCCATGATCTCGATCGGCAAGCAGCCTTCGAAATAGGGCGTGGATTTTTCCCATTCCTTGAACTCGGTCTTATCGCCGCCGATGAGCGCCGCGACGAAGCCACGATATTGCGCCTCGTTCAGCGGACAATTGATGTAATCGGCATCGCCTCCGCCCGGGCCTTTCTTGTCATAACGCGATTGGAACCAGGCGATATCGAGGTCGATGGAGTCGCGTTCGACGATGGGGGCGATGGCATCGAAGAAGGCGAGCGAGTCTTCTCCGGTCAATGCACGCAGATGGTCCGACAGGGCCGCCGAGGTCAAAGGTCCGGTCGCGACGATGACATTGTCCCAATCGGGCGGGGGATCGGCGATTTCCTCGCGCCTTATGGTGACGCGCGCATGCGCCGCGAGCGCCGCCTCGATGGCGGCCGAGAACCCTTCGCGGTCGACCGCGAGCGCGCCCCCCGCCGGCAGCTTGTGCGCATCCGCCGCGCGCATGATGAGGGAGCCCGCGCGGCGCATCTCCTCGTGGAGCAGCCCGACGGCGTTGTTCTCCCAATCGTCCGAGCGCAGCGAATTGGAGCAGACCAGCTCGGCCAGGCCCTTTGTCTGATGCGCCTCGGTCATGCGGACAGGGCGCATCTCGTGGAGGATGACGGGGATTCCGGCTTGGGCCGCCTGCCAGGCCGCTTCGCTGCCCGCAAGCCCGCCTCCGACAATGTGAAGAGGCATCATGGGAGGGAGATAACGCGGAACTGAGGTTCCGGCAATTGTCAGAAGCGTGACACACCCCTAGTGTCGCCCGCCTTCGCGCTCAGGACCTTGTTTTATGCAGAAAATACCGGTCGGCCAAACGATCGCCTTTGCCTATCATTTTCTGTTCGCGCGCATCGGCACCATCATCGGCATTGCCTGGCTTCCGGCTGTTCTGTCGTCCGCGGTGAGCTATATGATCAGCACCTATGCCGCGATGCACCGGGCGGAGTTCGAGGCGGGTGATCCCCGCGCGGCGGCGGCCTATATGCTTGTCTCCCTGTTGGGGTTGGTGGTCACGATCTTCATGGCCTCGGTGGTGGCTGTTGCGATCACAAGGCAGGTGCTGGGGCAGGGCAGCAGCGGCGTGGTGCTCTATTTCGCCGCCGGGCGCTCCGAGTGGCGCATGCTCGCCGCCAATTTCCGCTATCTCCTCGCGGTTTTGGCAATGATCGCGTTCGCGGCAACGATCACCGCGCTCGCCTTCCTGTTGTCCGGCATCCCGCTGGGTGCCCCGGAGCAGATTCAGCCGAGCGCGGCGACGATCCTCGCGGGACTGATCTCATGGTTCGTGTTCCTCTACGCGCTGGTCACGATTCTGCGTGTGGGCTTTCTGTTGCCGCCAAGCATCGTCGCCGAAGAGAAGGGCGGGTTGCGCCGCAGCTATGAGCTGACCAAAGGCAATGTCTGGCGCGCGCTCGCCGTCCTCCTGGCGTTGGGCCTTCCCTTGCTTTTGCTGATGCTGGGGGGCGAGGCGGCGGTGCTCCGCGCGGCCCTGGGACCCGACTTCGCCCGCATGAATCCCACCGAATTTTTCCAGCGCGCGGGCCAGGCGATGGAGGCCAAGCTCTTGCCCTGGACGATCTTCACCACGGTGATTTTCATCCTGGGCTCGGGATTGATCTATAGCGGCGCGGCCTTTGCCTATCGCGCGGCGGTGGGACAGGCGCAGCAACCCTCACCGCCGCCCCGAAGTTAGGGACTCTATCATGGGGCCGCCATTGAGGCGGCCATCCAGCCGACGCGCGGCGGTTGTCCGCCATTCCGCTGCAGGCAGACTCTGTCTAACTCCTGCTGACGCTGCTGTGCGTGTTCGCATCGGAAGTGAACCGGGCTCGTCCTTACCCGAGCGGATCCACAACTATGATATGGGGATAGATCAGCGTCGAACCAGGCCGCAACAGGTTTGCCGTCGAGGCGTGGTTGAATTCGCCAATGCTCACCGTCGGAGCCCGAAGGATCATGCCGTTCCTTTTCAGAACGGAAATATGCATAAGCGCGAATTCGCCGTGGCGCCCAACAAGGCCAATAACGCCTGCCCCACGATCGGCGCTGCTTACGACACCGAGAGGAGCGCGCGCCTGACCGAACACAGTCGAGCCGATGAATTCATCGAGGTCTTGCGCCGCAACGGGTTCGAGCATCTTGATCGCCAGAGCGGGTTTTGACTCCGCTCCCAGGAATAACGCCAAAAGCAGAAGCGCCCTTATTGCATTCATGGCCTTATTCCTTTCTTTTCGCCCCGCTTGGTTTTTCCGCTGTATCAACCGCCGCAATATCCAGCGTACCCCCGCGAAGGCAGTCGACGCCGACATTCCGTGCGCCGTAACTCGTAAGGCGTCGCTGCGGCCGAGATAACCTTGAGACGGTAGCCGTCGACCTTTTCCGGAGCTATTGGGCGTTGGCCCCACCCACACAACCGCTATGACCGTGAAGCGGAGTGGGGTTCATGCCTTAGCGAACGCCAATGGGGATCACGCGCGAAAGCTCCGTGAATCGGAGAGATGCCGGGAACGAACGACTTCACGCCGCGAGAGCGTGGTGTAGACCTCACTCGGCGGCGTTGGCGCGGATCTGCTTTTTCAACAAAGCTTTCAAATATTGCCCGGTATAAGACCGCGACACCTTGGCGACGTCTTCCGGCGTGCCCGCAGCGATGATCTCGCCGCCGGCTTCCCCGCCTTCGGGGCCGAGATCGATGATCCAGTCGGCGGTCTTGATGACTTCGAGATTGTGCTCGATCACCACCACCGTGTTGCCGGTGTCCACCAGCTCGTGCAGCACCTCAAGCAGCTTGCGCACGTCTTCGAAATGAAGCCCGGTCGTTGGCTCGTCGAGAATGTAGAGCGTGCGCCCGGTGGCGCGGCGCGACAGCTCTTTGGAGAGTTTTATGCGCTGCGCTTCGCCGCCCGACAGGGTCGTCGCCTGCTGGCCGATCTTGATGTAGCCGAGCCCCACGCGGGTCAGCGTATCCATTTTTTCGCGCACGGCGGGCACCGCCTTGAAAAGATCGGCGCCCGCTTCGACGGTCATGTCGAGCACATCGGCGATGGAGAAGCCCCGGAATTTCACTTCCAAGGTCTCGCGGTTGTAGCGCTTGCCGCTGCAGACGTCGCATTTCACATAGACGTCGGGCAGGAAATGCATCTCGATCTTGATGACGCCGTCGCCCTGGCAGGCTTCGCAGCGTCCGCCTTTGACGTTGAACGAGAACCGTCCCGGCCCATAGCCGCGCGCCTTCGCCTCGGGAAGGCCCGCGAACCATTCGCGGATGGGCGTGAATGCGCCGGTATAGGTCGCCGGGTTCGAGCGTGGCGTGCGCCCGATCGGCGATTGATCGATGTCGATCACCTTGTCGAGGAATTCGAGACCGAGGATTTTCTCGTGCGCGGCCGGATGCTCGCGCGCATTGTTGAGGCGGCGCGCCACCGCCTTGTACAGCGTCTCGATGGTGAGCGTGGATTTGCCGCCGCCCGAGACGCCGGTTACGCAGGTGAATGTGCCGAGCGGAATCTCGGCGGTGACATGTTTGAGATTGTTGGCCGAGGCGCCCACCACCTTGAGCCAACGATTATGCGATGCGCGGCGCCGCTGGTGGGGAAGCGGAATCTGCCGCACGCCCGATAGATATTGGCCGGTGAGGCTCTTGGGATTTTCCATGATGTCGTCGGGCAGGCCTTCGGCCACGACCTCGCCGCCATGAATCCCCGCGCCCGGTCCCATGTCGATGACATAGTCGGCGGTGCGGATGGCTTCGTCGTCATGCTCGACCACGATCACCGTGTTGCCGAGATCGCGCAGGCCCTTGAGCGAATCCAACAGCCGCTCATTGTCGCGCTGATGCAGGCCGATAGACGGCTCGTCCAGCACATAGAGCACGCCGGAAAGGCCGGAGCCGATCTGCGAGGCAAGGCGAATGCGCTGGCTTTCGCCGCCCGACAGAGTCCCGGACGACCGTGACAACGTCAGATAATCCAGGCCCACATTGTTCAGGAACAGCAGGCGGGCACGGATTTCCTTGAGCACGCGCGCGGCGATCTCGCGCTGTTTGGGATTGAGCTTGGCATCGAGCTCGGCGAACCAGCGATCGGCGGCGCGCACCGAAAGCTCGCACACTTCGCCGATATGCCGGCCGGCAATTTTCACGCATAGCGCCTCGGGCTTCAGCCGGTAGCCGCGGCAAACTTCGCAGGGGCTTTGCGACTGATAGCGTTCCAGTTCCTCGCGGATCCAGGCCGAGTCCGATTCCTTATAGCGCCGCTCCATATTGGCGATGACGCCTTCGAACGCCTTCTTGATGTCGTAGCGCCGCGCCCCGTCGTCATAGGAGAATTTGATCTCCTCTTCACCCGAGCCGAACAGGATTGCGTCGCGCACTTTCTTCGGCAGCTCCGACCAAGGTGAGTTCACCCCGACCTTGTAATGGCGGGTGATCGCCTCCAGCGTCTGCAGATAATAGGGCGAGGACGAGCGCGACCAGGGTGCAATGGCGCCTTGGCGCAGCGAGAGCGATTCATCGGGCACGACAAGCTGGGTATCGAAATAGAGTTTGGAGCCCAGCCCATCGCATTCGGGGCAGGCGCCATGCGGATTGTTGAAGGAGAACAGCCTGGGCTCGATCTCGGGGATGGTGAAACCCGACACCGGACAGGCGAATTTCGACGACATGATCAGGCGCTTGGGTTCGCCTTTCTCCTTTTCGTCGGCGAATTCGACGAGGAGGAGCCCTTCGGCGAGATCGAGCGCGGTGGCGATGGAATCAGGCAGGCGGTTGCCGATATCGGGTTTCACCACCACGCGATCCACCACCACGTCGACATCGTGTTTGAGCTTTTTGTCGAGCGCCGGCACTTCGCCTAGCTCATAAAGGCGTCCGTCCACCTTGACGCGCTGAAATCCCTTACGCTGCATCTCGGCCAGCTCTTTGCGGTATTCGCCCTTGCGGCCCCGGACGATGGGCGCGAGCAGAAAGAGCCGCGTGCCCTCGGGGAGGGCGAGGATGCGGTCGGCCATCTGGCTGACGGTCTGGCTCTCGATGGGAAGCCCGGTCGCGGGCGAATAGGGAATGCCGGCGCGCGCGAAAAGCAGGCGCAGATAATCGTAGATCTCGGTCACCGTGCCGACGGTGGAGCGCGGATTCTTGGAGGTGGTGCGCTGCTCGATGGAGATGGCGGGAGACAGGCCGTCGATATGGTCGACATCGGGCTTCTGCATCATCTCCAGGAATTGGCGCGCATAGGCCGACAGGCTTTCGACATAGCGGCGCTGCCCCTCAGCATAGATCGTGTCGAAGGCGAGCGACGACTTGCCCGACCCCGAAAGCCCGGTGATGACCACCAGCTGATCGCGCGGGATGTCGACGTCGACATTTTTGAGGTTGTGTTCGCGCGCGCCGCGTACCGAGATGGATTTCTGCATCAATGATCCAAAAGCTAAAGCGCCTAGCTATGGCGAGGCGCGGGTGTCGTCGCAAGCGGCAAGTCCGGTTGAGCCTAGGCTTCCGATTCGTGCTAGAACAAACAGAGAACATATGCTACAGTGCCTGCAAGCCCAAAATCGGCGTGGACAAGTGGGCCAGGCCGGTGGTGCGCGGCAGTACCGGAGGCTAATTTGGAATTTCAGGCAAAGGAGAGATGGGGATGGCGGGCAGCGTCAACAAGGTGATCCTGGTGGGCAATCTGGGACGCGACCCGGAAGTGCGGCGGCTGACCTCGGGCGATCCGGTGGTCAATTTGTCGGTAGCGACCTCGGAATCCTGGCGCGACAAGGCGTCGGGCGAGCGCAAGGAGAAGACCGAGTGGCATCGCGTGGTGATCTTCAATGAGAATATCGCCAAGGTGGCCGAGCAATATCTGAAGAAGGGCTCGAAGATCTATCTTGAGGGCCAGCTGCAGACCCGCAAATACACCGACAAGGACGGGTCCGAGAAATACAGCACGGAAATCGTCCTTCAGCGCTACCGCGGCGAGCTGGTGATGCTGGATGGGCGCGGGGACGGGGAACGCGCAGAGCGCCCGGCGATGGCCGGGGCATCGGAAGGGCCGCGCAGTTTTCAGCGGGGCGATCTCGCCGACGAGCTTCCGTTCTGATAGGCGGACCTCTCGGATACCGGTAAGAGACGAATTCGGGGGGACGATAGCTTGCGGCGCCATGGGTTCGCAGGGCTGCTTTTGCTGGTCCCGGTGCTTGTCGGATGCTCGGCCGGGCGGCCCTCCGCGGGCTTCATCAATGCGCGATTGATGGATGCGTATATCCCGCTCTCCGAACGCCATATTTTGATCTTCAACCGCTGGGCAGCGGGTTTTGCCGTCGCGCCGCATGTTGGGGTCACCAACGACCACAATCTCGGCCTTATTCCCCCCGATCGCCTGTTGGCGCGGTCGCGCGACTATGACCTCTTGTTCTTCAGCACGGACGTTTCGATGCCTGCGACGACGGCCGCGCCGCAACCGGGCGAGGAGGTGATCGCGTATGGCCAGGGCAGGGACGATGAGCTGCGGGAAGCCAAGGGCGCGATCTCCGGGTTGGATCAATCTGTCGCACCGCGCTGCTCGAGCTGTGCGATGCAGCGGGCCCTGATTTTCGATGCCGATGCCGGCGGCGGTTTCTCCGGCGGTCCGGTGGTCGACGCACAAAGCGGCGCCGTGCTGGGCGTCACGTTCGGCTATCTGGACGGCAAGGGCGAAGGCGGCGGACGGCGCATGTACGCTTATGATATGGCGCTGGTGATGGAGGAAATGCATCGTCTGCTCGATTCCCGGCAGCCTTAAAAAAGGCCTGTCCGACGGCTCATTTAGAGGTCCAATTCCTCGTTTCCGATGGCCTGTTCGAATCGGAATTCAAATGCTAATCCCTAGCGCTTAAACGCGCGCCCGCGGCGGCGCGAATTGAGATCTCATCTTGGCAGACGAAGACCTTAAAGACGGCGGTGAAGGCGGCGGATCGCATGGCGGGGGCAACATCACCCCTATCGCCATCGAGAGCGAGCTGAAGCGATCCTATCTCGATTACGCGATGAGCGTGATCGTGTCGCGTGCTCTGCCCGATGTGCGCGACGGTCTGAAGCCCGTGCATCGGCGCATCCTCTATTCGATGCACGAGAGCGGCTATGACTGGAACAAGCCCTATCGCAAATCGGCGCGCGTGGTGGGCGATGTCATCGGCAAATATCACCCCCATGGCGACCAGGCGGTCTATGACGCGCTGGTCCGGCTGGCGCAGGATTTTTCCATGCGCCTGCCGCTCATCGACGGCCAGGGGAATTTCGGCTCGGTGGACGGCGATCCGCCCGCGGCCATGCGCTACACCGAGGTGCGCCGCTCCAAGGCCGCCCATGCGCTGACCGAGGACCTCGACAAGAATACCGTCGATTTCCAGGACAATTACGACGCGTCCGAACACGAACCCATCGTACTGCCCTCGCGCATCCCCAATCTCTTGGTCAATGGGGCGGGCGGCATCGCCGTCGGCATGGCGACCAACATTCCGCCGCACAATCTGGGCGAGGTGGTCGATGCCACTCTGGCCTATATCGAGGATCCTTCGATCAGCATGGAAACGCTGACCGAGATGGTGCCCGGACCGGATTTTCCCACCGGCGCGCTGATCATCGGACGCAACGCGCCGCGGGCCGCGCTCGCGCGCGGGCGCGGCTCTGTGCTGATGCGTGCCAAGGTCCATTTCGAGGAGCTGCGGCGGGACCGCGAGGCCATCATCGTCACCGAGATTCCCTATCAGGTGAACAAGGCGCGCATGCTCGAGCGCATCGCCGAGCTGGTGCGCGACAAGCGCGTCGAGGGCATTTCCGAACTGCGCGACGAAAGCGACCGCCACGGCATGCGGGTCGTGATCGAGCTGAAACGCGACGCCTCGGCCCAAGTCGTTCTCAATCAGCTCTACCGCTATTCGGAGCTGCAGACGAGCTTCGGCGTCAACATGCTGGCGCTGAACGGCGGCCGTCCCTTGCTGATGAATCTCAAGGAGATGATCGCCGCCTTCGTGCTGTTCCGCGAAGAGGTAGTGACCAAACGTACGCGGTTCGAGCTGACCAAAGCCCGCGACCGCGGCCATACGCTGGTGGGCCTCGCCATCGCTGTGGCCAATATCGATGACGTGATTGCGCTGATCCGCGCGGCGCCCGACGCCGCAACCGCGAAAACGCAATTGATGGAGCGTGCCTGGCCGGCGAAGAATGTCGGCCCGCTGGTGGCGCTGATCGCCGATCCGCGCCATCTGGTCATGGCCGACAACACGATCCGGCTGACCGACGAACAGGCCAAAGCCATTCTCGACATTCGCCTGCAGCGTCTGACGGCGCTCGGCATTGCCGAAATCGCCGAGGAGGTTCAGAAGCTGGGCATCGCGATTGCCGATTATCTCGATATCTTGCGCTCGCGTCCGCGGGTTCTCGCCATCGTCAAGGACGAGCTTGCGGTGGTGCGCAAAGACTTCGCGACGCCGCGCAAGACCGAGATCGTCGAGGCGGAGATCGAGGTCGAGGACGAAGACCTGATCGAGCGCGAGGACGTGGCCGTGACGGTCACCCACGCCGGCTACATCAAGCGCACGCCCTTGGCGGAATATCGCGTGCAGGGACGCGGCGGCAAGGGCCGCGCGGGCATGGCGACGCGCGAGGAAGATTTTGTCACGCATATCTTCGTTGCCAACACGCACGCGCCGTTGCTGTTCTTTTCCTCCATCGGCATGGTCTATCGGCTGAAGGTCTGGCGGCTTCCCGAAGCGCGCATTCAGGGCCGCGGCAAGGCCATGGTGAATCTGCTTCCGCTCCAGGAGGGCGAACGCATCACCACGATCCTGCCTTTGCCGGAGGACGAGAGCAGCTGGGGCAAGATGCAGGTGCTGTTCGCGACCAAGTCGGGCGATGTGCGCCGGAACGAGCTTTCGGATTTCGCCAATATCCACAAGACCGGCAAGATCGCGATGAAGCTGGAGCCGGGAGACGGCATTGTCGGCGTACAGCTCTGCACACAGAACGACGACGTGCTGCTGACCACCCGCAAAGGCAAATGCATCCGCTTTGCGGTCACCGACATCAGGGTGTTCAAGGGACGCGAATCCACGGGTGTGCGGGGCATCAAGCTCACCGAAGCCGATGAAGTGGTGAGTCTGTCGCTGCTTTCTCATGGCGATGGCAGCGCGGCGGAAGCCCGTGCCTATTTGCGCCAGGCGAGCGCGGCGCGAAAGGCGCAAGGCGAATCTCCGAGCGATGAGGCCGAGCTCTCCGCGGAAGATGCGGCCGAAGAGGCCGAGGAGGGCATGGAGGAAGCGGTGCTGTCGCCCGAACGCTATGCGGACCTCGGCGCGCGCGAACAATTCGTACTGGCCGCTTCCGAGCAGGGCTTCGGCAAACGCACAAGCTCATACGAATATCGCGTCACCGGCCGTGGCGGCTCGGGAATCGTGGCCATGGCGATGGGCGCCAAGAACAGCGCCATCGTGGCCGCCTTCGCGGTCGAGGATGCCGATCATCTGATGCTGATCACCAATCAGGGACAGACGATCCGCGTTCCGGTGGCGGGCATCAGCATCCAACGCCGCTCGGCCCAAGGCGTGACGCTGTTTCGCCTGGATGAAGGGGAACGCGTCGTTTCGGTGGAACGGATCGCGGACAGTTCGGGAGAAGGCGAAGAATGAGCGGCGAACGCATCGGCCTTTATCCCGGCACCTTCGATCCGGTGACCTTGGGGCACCTGGACATCATCGAGCGCGCGGTCAAGCTGGTCGATCACCTCGTGATCGGAATCGCCAACAACCCATCCAAGACGCAGGCCTTCACGCTCAAGGAGCGGGTCGCGATGATGCGCCGGGAGACCGCGCCGCTGGCCGGCGACGGACGGGCAAAGATCTCGGTGGCGACATTCGACTCGCTGCTGATCCATTTCGCGAAGCAGGTCGGGGCGGGCATCATCATCCGGGGTTTGCGTGCCGTTTCCGACTTCGAATATGAGTTTCAGATGGTCGGAATGAACCAGCGGCTGGACCCCGAGATCGAAACCGTGTTCTTGATGGCCGATCCCAGGCATCAAGCGATCGCGTCGCGTCTGGTCAAGGAGATTGCCGCTTTCGGCGGCGACGTCGCGCAATTCACTACACCCGCCGTCGCCAAAGCGCTCAAGAAACGCTACGCCAAATAGGCAGCGGAACCAAACCAGCGCGCGATGCGCTTATCTACTTGAAATGGAGAGACTCATGACTGCTCCCGAGAATACGCTGTATCTGCAACTGAAGGCGGGACGCGTGACCATCGAGCTCCGGCCCGACCTCGCGCCAAATCACGTCGCGCGTATCAAGGAACTGACGCGCGAGGGCTTCTATGACGGCGTCGTGTTCCACCGGGTGATTCCGGGCTTCATGGCCCAGACCGGCGATCCCACCGGCACGGGAATGGGCGGGTCGAAGAAACCGAATCTGAAGGCGGAATTCTCGCGCGAGGCCCATGTGCGCGGCACCTGCGCCATGGCGCGCAGCAACAGTCCGGATTCCGCGAACAGCCAATTCTTCATCTGCTTCGACACTTCGCCCTGGCTTGACGGCAAATACACGGTGTGGGGCCGCGTGACCGAAGGCATGGAACATATCGACGCCATCAAGAAGGGCGACGAGAACAACAATGGCTCGGTCGTGGACCCCGACAAGGTCATCAGCATGACGCTGCCTTAAGCGCGACATGAATGGTCGCATCGCGTGATTTGCCGAAAGGCGTGTCACGTTGCAATTTGCCCCAGCCGTCGGCACTCCCTCTGCCCATCGGGGGAGAGGGTAGGGTGAGGGGGTGATTTGAAACAGGCAAAGGTGACCATGACCGATACCATTCCCTTCATCGATCTGCAGGCTCAGCGCAAGCGCATGGGCGAGCCGCTCATGCGCGCCATTGCAGAGGCGGTCGAAGGTGGGCAATGGATCCTCGGGCCTCAAGTGGCGGCGCTGGAAGAGCAGCTTGCCGGTTTTGCCGGCGTCAAGCACGCCATCGCCTGCGCCAACGGCACCGACGCGCTGATGTTGATCTTGAAGGCATGGAACATCGGCGCCGGCGATGCCGTCTTCGTGCCGTCCTTTACCTTTGCGGCCACGGCCGAAGTGGTGGCGCTGGCGGGCGCGACGCCGGTCTTCGTCGATGTGCTGGCCGACACGTTCAACATCGATCCCGCGAGTCTTGAGACCGCCATTGCCATGGTTCGCCGCGAGGCCAAGCTCACGCCCAAAGTCGTGATGCCGGTCGATCTGTTTGGTCAGCCGGCGGACTACCGCAAAATCGGCGCGATCGCCAAACGTGAAGGTCTGCTGATGCTGTGCGACACGGCGCAAAGTTTCGGCGCGAGCTTCGAGGGCAAGCGCACGGGCGCCATCGGGGATGCGGCGGCAACCAGCTTCTTTCCGGCAAAGCCGCTCGGATGCTATGGCGATGGCGGCGCCAGTTTCACCAATGATGACGGCCTCGCGGAAATCTTGCGTTCGTTGCGCATGCATGGGCAGGGGACCGACCGCTACGAACATTCGCGGATCGGTTGGAATTCGCGGCTGGACACGATCCAGGCCGCGGTGCTGATCGAGAAGATGAAGATCTTTCCCGACGAGATCGAGGCGCGCGATCGCATCGCCCGGCGCTACAATGCGGGAATGGGGAACAGCAATCGCATCCGCGTTCCGCAGGTGATTCCGGCTGCGCAATCGGTGTGGGCGCAATACACCATCCAGGTGGAAGACCGCACGAGACTCCAGGCGGACTTGAAAGACGAAGGCATCCCCAGCGCGGTCTATTATCCCATTCCGCTTGGACGCCAGCGTGCTTATGCGCATTTCCCTTCCGCTCCCACGCCCATCAGCGATGCGCTGAGCAAGAGCGTGGTGAGCCTTCCCATGCATCCCTATCTCGACGAGGCGACGCAGGACCGCATCATCGCGGCGGTGCTGAAAAGCGCCGGATAATGCGCGTCGACGCATTCGATTTCGACCTGCCCGAAGAGCTGATTGCGTTGAGGCCCGCTGACCCACGCGATGCGGCGCGGCTTCTTGTGGTCCGCGAAACCGGCGCGCGCGAGCACAGGGGTGTGCGCGAGCTTCCCGATCTGCTGCGCGCCGGCGATGTGCTTGTCGTCAACGACACCAAGGTTTTCCCCGCCCGGCTGCATGGCCGACGCATGGGGCGCGAAACAGGCGAGGGCGCCGGAATCGAGATCATGCTGCATAAGCGGCTTTCGCCTTCCCGGTTCCGCGCGCTGGTGCGCCCGGCAAAGCGGCTGAAGCCGGACGACCGCGTGTTTTTGGGCGTGACGCTGGAAGGGACGGTGGTCGCGCGCCAGGGAGCCGAGGCCGAAATCCAGTTCGACATTGAGGGTGTGGCGCTCGATGACGCCATCGCGGTGGAAGGCGAAACGCCGCTGCCGCCTTATATCGCCGGGAGGCGCAAACCGGATGTGCGCGATGTCGGTGATTATCAAACGGTCTATGCCGCGCGATCCGGCTCGATTGCCGCGCCCACGGCGGGGTTTCATTTCACGCTGGAGCTGCTCGAGAGACTCGGCGATAGGGGAATCGCGCGCGCGCATGTCACGCTTCATGTCGGGGCCGGCACCTTCCTCCCCGTGAACGTGGAGGACACCAAGGATCATGTCATGCATGCGGAATGGGCCGAGCTTTCAGCCGAAACGGCGCAGATGCTGACCTCTGCGCGTGCCGGCGGCGGGCGCATCGTCGCGGTCGGCACCACGGCGCTGCGCACGCTCGAGACC
Organism: Micropepsaceae bacterium; assembly: GCA_035631495.1. GTDB lineage: Bacteria > Pseudomonadota > Alphaproteobacteria > Micropepsales > Micropepsaceae > CAIYRG01. The sequence goes on along the minus strand of DASQIQ010000487.1, from coordinate 1,319 downwards.
GCATCTGACCAGACCGGCCGCCTCCACGCTTTTGCCGGTGAGACCGCGCTTTTCATTACGCCGGGCTACCGGTTCAAATGCGTGGATGTGCTTCTCACCAATTTCCATCTGCCGCGCTCGACCCTGTTCATGCTCGCCTGCGCCTTCTCCGGTGCCGAAACCATGCACGCCGCCTATGCGGAGGCCATTGCCGCGCGATATCGCTTCTATTCCTATGGTGATGCGTGTCTGCTGTTCGGTGCGCAAAGATGAGCGGTCTTCGTTTCGAGATTCTCGCCACCGACGGCACGGCCCGGTCGGGCTCTCTCCATATGAAACGCGGCAGGGTGTCGACCCCGGCCTTCATGCCGGTGGGCACGGCGGGAAGCGTAAAGGCGATGCTGCCCGAAAGCGTGGTTCAGACCGGCGCCGAGATCGTGCTGGGCAACACCTATCATTTGATGCTGCGGCCGGGCGCGGAGCGCATCGCGCGGCTCGGCGGCCTGCACCGATTCATGAACTGGCCTCGGCCGATTCTCACCGATTCCGGCGGATTCCAGGTGATGTCGCTGGCGAATTTGCGCAAGATCACCGAAGAGGGCGTGCGCTTCCGCTCTCATGTCGACGGCGCCGAGCATTTTCTCAGTCCCGAGCGCGCCATGGAAATCCAGAACCTCCTCGGCTCCGATATCCAGATGGTGCTGGACGAATGCGCGCCCTTTCCTTCGACGGAAGGGCAAATCGAAAAATCTCTGGCGCTTTCGATGCGCTGGGCGAAGCGGTCCAAGGCCGCCTTCGGGGAGCAGGAACACCATTCCTGTTTCGGCATCGTGCAGGGCGGCGTCTATCCGCATCTGCGGCGCCGTTCGGCGGAGGAGCTGAGGACAATTGGCTTCGATGGCTATGCCGTCGGGGGCCTGGCGGTGGGAGAGGGGCAGGCGGCCATGTTCGAGGTGCTGGAGGCGACGCTTCCGCATCTTCCGTTAGACCGTCCGCGCTATCTGATGGGCGTGGGCAAGCCCGACGACATCGTGGGGGCGGCGCTTCGCGGCATCGACATGTTCGATTGCGTTCTACCCACGCGCTCAGGCCGCAACGGCCAGGCTTTCACCTGGAAGGGACCGCTCAATTTGCGCAATGCCCGCCACGCCGAAGACGCGGAGCCACTCGATGCCGGCTGCTCGTGCCCCGCCTGCAAGTCCTATTCGCGCGCCTATCTGCACCATGTGGTGAAGTCGGGGGAGATCATCGCCTCCATGCTGCTCACCTGGCACAATTTGACCTTTTTCCAGGATGTGATGCGGGCGTTCCGCCAAGCGGTGACCGGCAAGGCGGCCGCA
>DASQIQ010000486.1:0-5041 GCA_035631495.1 Micropepsaceae bacterium | reverse complement strand
CGCCTCCGAGGCGATGAAGAGAATCATGCCGTAGCGCAGGCCCAGCTTCACCACCGGCGTGTGATCGCCGCGAACGACGGACTCACGCACGACATCCCGCCACCAGCCCGCCATGGTGTAAAGGACGAGCGCGGCGCCGATGAAGAATATCCAGGGCTGGCCATTGACCGGCAACCCCCAGAAGCCCGTATAGCCGGAGTTCATCCAGAACACGGCGCCGATCAGCATCAGCCCCGCGCCTGTCGCGCCCACGATGGGCCATGGGCTGGGATCGACCAGATGATAATCGTGATGCACTTCACCGTGAGCCATGATGTTCGCCTTTCGTGCGTATCAGCCCTTAGGACCTTTCGCCGGTACGGAAGCCGTCTTTCCACCCGAATTCTGATTGGTCGCGGGATAGAATGTGTAGGAAAGCGTGATTTCGGTGAGGTTGTCGTCGGCGCGGTCGGTGAGGATCCCTGGCGCGACAAAGAAAGACACCGGCATGTCCACCGATTCGCCGGCTTCGAGCCGCTGCTCCGTGAAGCAGAAGCATTGAATCTTGGTGAAATAGCGCGCGGCGGTATCGGGCGCGACATTGAACGCGGCATGACCGACGATGGCGACATTGCTCTTGTTCGCGGCATGGAAAAAAACCAGGCGATCCTCGCCGATCTTCACCTGAACCGAACGGGTCTCCGGCGCGAAGGACCAGGGAAGCGCCGGATCCACATTGGTGTCGAAGCGAACGGTAATCACGCGGTCGCCGGTGGCGCCCGGCGCAGCGTCCGCCCGGTTTGGCGTGCCGCCATATCCCGTCGCGCGGCAGAACATGTAATAGAGCGGCACCGCGGCGTAGGACGCACCGACCATGCCAACGACCACGGCCAAGCAGCCGGCGAGCACCGCATCGTTGCGCGTCAATTTCATCGCCTGCTCATCGCCAAGGTCTAATCCGCCACATGTCCGCCCAGCCGCACGATTGTCATGACGAAGAATAGCGCGACAATGAAGAGAAGGATTCCCGCGATCGCGTAATTGCGCATCTTTCGCGCGCGTTCGAACCGCGTTCTTTCCTCGTCATCGCCATTCAACCCACCACCAAAGGCGCGATCGGCGCGATTCCCATTCCCGCCTCAACCAGAAGCGCCGCAAAGAGGGCGAACAGATAAAGGATGGATACACCGAAGAGTTTCCGCGCCTGCGGTTCCCGTTCCGTATCGCGCTCGGCTGCGACGCGCAGACTCTGAACCAAGAACCAAAGCCCGATACCGGCATTCACGGCCAAATAAAGCGGCCCCGCGAAACCGAGGATGGCGGGGGCAAACCCGCATCCCACGACGAGCACGGTATAAATCACGATCTGACGGCGCGTTTCGGGCTTGCCTGATACGACGGGGAGCATGGGAATGCGGGCCCGCGCGTAATCGTCAACGCGATAAAGCGACAACGCCCAGAAATGGGGCGGTGTCCAAAGGAAGATGATGGCGACAAGCACCAGCGGTGGAAGACCAAGCGATCCTGTCACCGCGGCCCAGCCGATGGCGGGAGGGAGGGCTCCAGCAAGCCCACCGATGACGATGTTCTGCGGCGTGCGGCGCTTCAACCACATGGTGTAGACAAAAACATAGAATGCGATGGTGAACGCCAGCAGCGCTGCTGCCACAAGGTTGACCAACAAGCCCATGATGCTGATGGAGCCCAGGGCGAGGACCGCGCCGAAGGCCCTTGCATCTCCCGCCGTCAAATGGCCTTGCGGCACCGGGCGTCCCTTGGTGCGCGTCATCAACGCATCGATATCCGCATCGAATGCCATATTGAGCGCGCCCGATGCGCCAGCCCCCACGGCGATGCAAAGCAGCGCGGTGAATGCGGTGGGTAGCGCAATGGTGCCTGGGGCAAGGACGAGGCCGACGACGCCGGTGAACAACACGAGCGACATCACGCGCGGCTTCAGCAGGGCGAAATAATCCCCCACCGTCGCAAAATTGGCGTTTGCGACGGCAAGGGATTCCGGCCTCTCAGCAAATGCTGCCACGCTTCACTCCGCCCTAATGGTGAGTCACATCCGCAATGTGCGGCAGGTCGTTGTAGGTATGGAAAGGCGGAGGCGAGGACAGCGTCCACTCCAGCGTGGTAGCGCCGGCGCCCCAGGGATTATCGCCAGCCACCCGCTTGCGCATGAAGGCTTCGGCCATGGTCAGCAGAAACACAAGCACGCCAATGCCGGCTATGAATGCGCCGATCGAGGAGACGAAGTTCCAGCCCGCGAACGCGTCGGGATAATCCGCGTAGCGGCGCGGCATGCCGGCGAGTCCAAGGAAATGCTGCGGGAAGAACGCCAGGTTCACGCCAACGAAGGTGATCCAGAAATGCAGCTTGCCCAGCGTTTCGTTGTACATGTAGCCGGTAAACTTCGGAAACCAGTAATACCAGCCGGCGAAGATCGCGAACACCGCGCCAAGCGACAGCACGTAGTGGAAATGCGCCACGACGTAATAGGTGTCCTGCAGCACGACATCGACGCCGGCATTGGCAAGCACCACGCCGGTGACGCCTCCGACCGTGAAGAGGAAAATAAAGCCAACCGCCCACAACATCGGCGTGCGGAAGCTGATCGACCCGCCCCACATGGTCGCGATCCAGGAAAAGATCTTCACGCCTGTCGGCACCGCAATCACCATAGTGGCGAAGATGAAATACGCCTTGGTATCGACGGTGAGGCCGACCGTGTACATGTGGTGCGCCCACACGACGAAGCCGATGAAACCGATCGCGACCATGGCGTAAGCCATGCCGAGGTAGCCGAACACCGGCTTCCTGGAGAATGTGGCCACCACCTGGCTAATCATACCAAAGCCGGGAACGATCAGGATGTAGACTTCGGGGTGGCCGAAGAACCAGAACAGATGCTGGTACAGGATCGGATCTCCGCCGCCCGCCGGATTGAAGAACGTCGTTCCGAAATGCCGGTCGGTGAGCAGCATGGTGATCGCCCCCGCAAGCACGGGGAGTGAAAGCAAGAGCAGGAAGGTCGTCACCAAAATCGACCACACGAAGAGGGGCATCTTGTGCATCGTCATGCCCGGCGCGCGCATATTGAAGATCGTGGTGATGAAGTTGATCGCGCCCAGGATCGAGGATGCACCGGCAAGATGCAGAGCGAAGATCGCAAGGTCCATCGCCGGCCCCGGGGAGCCATAGGTTGAGAGGGGCGCATAAATCGTCCAGCCGCCGCCGACGCCTTGGCCGCCGGAATCGCCCTCCACGAACATCGAAAGGACGAGGAACAAGAAGGAGAAGGGCAACAGCCAGAACGAAATATTGTTCATGCGCGGAAACGCCATGTCCGGCGCGCCGATCATCAAGGGCGTGAGCCAGTTGCCAAAGCCGCCGATCATCGCCGGCATGATCATGAAGAACACCATGATCAGCCCATGGCCGGTGACGAAGACGTTGTAGGTATGCGGCTCGGCAAAGATCTGCAGGCCGGGATACATCAGCTCGGCGCGCATCATCATGGAAAGGAACCCGCCGACGAGACCCGCGACGACGGCGAAAACAAGGTACATCGTGCCGATGTCCTTGTGGTTCGTGGAATAGACGAACCGACGCCAGCCGGTGGGGTGACCTTCGTGGGCCGCGTGCGCACCATGCGCCGCGCCGTGATCGTGTGCACCTGCCATGGCGCCCTCCTATCTTTCTCTTAGTGTCCCGCTGCGACGCGCGTCGGCGCGTCAACGGCGGCGAATTTGGTTTTGGCTTCGGTAACCCACATGTCAAAAGCTGCCTGGCTCACGACCTCGACCGTAATGGGCATGAAGGCATGGCGCGCGCCGCACAGTTCGGAGCACTCGCCATAATAGATGCCCTCCTTCTCGGCCTTGAACCAAGTCTGGTTGACGCGTCCCGGCACGGCGTCGATCTTCACGCCAAACGCCGGTATCGCCCAGGAGTGGATGACATCGGCGCCGGTGGTCATCAGGCGGATCGTTTTGCCGACCGGCACCATTACGTGATTGTTGGTCCCCAACAGACGCGGCGGCCCATCCTTCACGATCGGCGCGGAACGCCGGTCGGGCACGATCAAGGCATCGAAGGTGAAATTTCCGTTATCCGGATATTCGTAGGTCCAGAACCACTGCTTACCGATCGCTTTCACCGTCATATCGGTCGGCGGGATCACGTCCTCGAAATAGAGCAGCCGGAACGAGGGAACGGCGATGGCTACAAGAACCAATACCGGAATGACGGTCCACAGCACTTCGAGCGTGGTGTTGTGCGTGGTGGCCGACGGCGTCGGATTGGCCTTGGCGTTGAAGCGCAGGACGATCCACACCAGCAGTGCGAGCACGAACAGGCTGATCGCAGTGATGATGTAGAGGACGAAGGTGTGCAGCCCGATGATGTCGCGCATGCGCTCATCGCCCGCCGCCTGCAACCCGATCTGCCAGGGCAATGGTTGTCCTTCGACGGCTTGCGCGGATACGGCGAAGGACAGCATGCCGGTCGCCGCAAATGCTGTGAACATGCCGAGCTTTCGGATCATGAGGCCCCCATATGGACTTAGGGCCGGTGACGGTGCTCTCTCGGCCCCAGCCCCGGCTTCTAGGAAGAGTCGACCGGGCGATTTAGTCGGGGTATGGAACCTGAGTCATTGCGACCAGATGCCACGCGGGCGCTTTATCCCCCGGGCGGGCCTTTCGGATTCTTCGCGCAGGGCGCGTGACGGGCGCCCCGAGGGTGCCTATATATTCGGGGCCCCAAGATCGAGCGGAACCCATGACCAGCCAAGAAGACCTGTTTTTTACCCAGACCGGCATGGAACGGAGCCGGGTCCAGGGCCTGGTCGACAAGACGCTCCATGGCGCCGACGATGGCGAGCTGTTTCTGGAATATCGTCAGACCGAAAGCTTTGCTTTCGATGACGGGCGGCTGAAGGCAGCGACTTACGATACGACACAGGGCTTTGGGCTCAGGGCCGTTTCGGGCGAAGCCACCGGCTATGCCCATGCCTCCGAACTCTCGGAGGCTGCCATCGGCCGCGCGGCCGAGGCCG
>DASQIQ010000485.1:0-5187 GCA_035631495.1 Micropepsaceae bacterium | reverse complement strand
CGTCCCATCCAGTAGCGCATCTTTTCGCATGCGTCGGGAGCAAGGACATCGGCGGAGAACACGCCGGTGAAGCGTTTGGGATGCGCGGCCACCGCGTCGGCGACATAGGAATTGTCGTGCCCATAGCAGGTGGAGGCTTGCACCAGCGCCGATTTCGCGACGCCGGCGCGATCCATCGCCGCGATCATCGCATCGACGTTTACGGGGCGCTCGCGCGACCAATCCGATTGATGGCCGCCCAAGGGCGCTCTGGGATAACGCGTCGTGTCCGTGGAAATCACATGCGGATGAATATCAATGACGGGCATTCAGCAGGTCCCTTTTCGGATGGGGGCGTTGTAGTTGAAAATATCGGTCGGGGCGACGGTCAAAATCGCGCATGTGGAGGGCCGCCCGGCGTTGTGGGGCCCGCGTTTTTCTTCTAGTCGTAACCGGCAAGCATCGGATCCTCGTGATGAAACGCAGCACCAAACGCATCCTCACCACCCATGTCGGGAGCCTGATCCGGCCCAAGCCCCTGCTCGATCTGCTGCGGGCGCGGCAGAGCGGCCAGATCGACGATCACGCCTATACGGAATGCCTCAAGGAGAGCGTCGCGGGCGTGGTGCGGCGGCAGGCCGAGGCCGGGATCGATATCGTCGATGACGGCGAATACGGCAAGAACATCTCCTGGTCGCAATATGCGCTGGAGCGTCTGAGCGGATTCGAACGCCGGCGCGTTCCGCTGGAAGCAAACCCCTTCGTCGCGGGCGCGGACCGCGCGCGCTTCAAGGAGTTCTACACCGAGATGGACGCACAGCAGGCGCCGTCATCGGACTGGGATTCGGTCTGCGTGGGACCCATCACCTATACCGGTATCGCAGCGCTGAAACGCGACATCGACGACATCAAGACCGCGCTGAAAGGCATCGCCGTCGAGGAGGCGTTTCTTCCAGTGGCGGCGCCGGCGAGCGTCATCCCCGACCGCAAGAATGAGCATTACAAAAACGACGAGGAGATGTTTCAGGCGCTCGCGGAAGCGATGCGCACCGAATATCGCACCATCGCGGAATCGGGCCTGCTGCTGCAATTGGACGATGCGCGCGCTGCGGTCACCTATGACCGCATGGTGCCGCCGGCGAGCTTTGCCGATTACCGCAAATGGCTGGAACATCAGATCGAGGTGCTCAATCATGCGATCCAAGGAATTCCGCAGGATCGCATCCGCTACCATGTCTGCTGGGGAAGCTGGCCCGGCCCGCACACCACCGACGTGCCGCTGAAGGACATCGTCGACATCTTGATGAAGGCCAATGTCGGCGCCTTCCTGATCGAAGGGGCCAATCCGCGCCACGAGCATGAGTGGGAAGTCTGGCAGAATGTTAAGTTGCCCGAAGGCAAGGTGCTGATACCGGGAGTCATCAGCCACGCCACCAATATCGTCGAGCATCCCGAACTCGTCGCCCAGCGCCTTGTCCGCTATGCGAAGGCGTTGGGCCGCGAGAACGTGATCGCCGGAACAGATTGCGGCTTCGCACAAGGGCCGTTCCACCGCCGCGTGCACCCTTCGATCATGTGGGCGAAACTGGAAGCGATGGCGGAAGGGGCCCGGATCGCCAGCAAGCAGCTTTGGAATTGAGAGGCCTGCGCTAATGCGCGGCGACGAAGCGGGCGATGTCGTCGCGCAAGGGCGCCCGGTTGCGGAATCCGGGCGCAAGCGCGAGCATGATCCCCATATGGCCGACATTGGGGTAGGTGATCTCGTCCACTTCGCTGGCATGGTCCCTAAGATGCGCCGCGAGCTTGCTATGGCTCTCGAGCACCTCCGGGCTCTCGCTGGAGCCCGCCACGAGCAGCATCGGCGGCCGCTTGCCGGTGATGAAGGTGGCGGGGCGCGTCTCGGGACGCGCGGGGCCGCGGAACGTGTCGCGGATGATGGCGTCGTTGATGGGCAGCTCATGGTAGCGGCCAGCGATGGCGATGACGCCGCGGATCCAGGAAGGATCGGCGTGGGCGCCCCGAAGATAGGCCGGATTGGCCGCCAGCATCACCGAGATATAGGCCCCCGCGGAATGACCGGCGAGGAAGATGCGCGCAGGATCCCCGCCGAACTCCGCGGCACGCGCGTGGACCGCGGCGAGCGCGGCCGCACCATCTTCGAGAAAATCGGGGAAGCGCGCTTCAGGATAGATCCGATAATCGGCGACCACGACAATGATGCCCTTGCTCGCCAGGGCTTGGCCCACAACGCGATATTCGTTTCTGCGCCCGGCACGGAATGCGCCGCCGTAGAAAAACAGCACGATGGGCGCGGGTCCGGCTAAGGCCTTGGGCAGATAGAGGTCGTAGCGTTGGCGGGGGGCGCTCCCATAGGGCAGATCCCGCTTTACGCGGTAGCCCGAACGCGGCACGGTCAGGTTGAGCATCATCGCGGGCGAGCGTCCCCGCCCGAACAGACCCAAGATCGCAGTCAGGAATCGCAAGATCCACATGGTTTCGTTTTATCCGCTCCCCGGTGATTTCCAAAATGCCGCGCGGTGCTAATCTTCGGTCCATGAGCACCATGCCCCTGATCGCGCTTCCGACCGGCGAGACCGTCCCGGCCCTTGGACAGGGCACTTGGACCATGGGCGATAGCGCCACGCGGCGCAAAGAGGAGGTCGCGGCACTCCGGCTCGGTATGGACCTCGGGATGACGCTGATCGACACCGCGGAGATGTATGCGAGCGGCGGCGCCGAAGAGGTGGTGGGCGAAGCGGTCGCGGGCCGGCGTGACGAAGCCTTCATCGTCACCAAGGTGATGCCCGGAAACGCCTCGCGCCGCGGCACGGTGGCGGCCTGCGAGAAGAGCCTCAAACGCCTGAACACCGATCGCATCGATCTCTATCTGCTGCACTGGCCCGGACCGAGCCCGATCGCCGAGACGGTGGACGCTTTCACCACATTGAAGCGGGCGGGAAAAATCCGCCATTGGGGCGTCAGCAATTTCGATGTCGGCGAGATGGAAGAAGTCGTCGACCTTCCCGACGGGAAGGACGTCACGACCAATCAGGTGATGTACAATCTGCGCCGGCGCGGGATCGAGTTCGACCTGATCCCTTGGTGCGAACGGCGCCGGATTCCCATCATGGCCTATTCGCCGCTGGATCAGGGAAAGCTGCTGCGCTCGCGCGAGTTGGAAGCCATGGCCGCGCGGCACAAAGCCACCCCCGCGCAGGTTGCGCTCGCCTGGCTGCTCCTGCAGGAGGGCGTCATGGTGATCCCCAAGGCTGGCAGCGAGGCGCATGTGCGCGAGAACCATGGCGCGCTGGCGGTGCGCCTGGATGCGCGCGACCTTGCCGAGCTGGATCGTGCTTTTCCCCCGCCGGCCAAGAAGAAGCCCCTGGCATCCACATGAGGGGCCGAAAATGCGGGTAGGCATTGTGGGGCTCGGCTCGATCGGCAGAACCGTCGCGCGGAACCTCCATGAGGGGAAAATTCCCAGAGCGGTGCTTGCCGGCGCCGCGGTGCGCGACCGCGCCAAGGCCGAGGCCTTCTTGAAGGAGATCGGGTGCGACGCGCCGATCCTCACGATTGAAGCGCTTGCGGCGGCGGCCGACATCGTCGTGGAATGTGCGCCGCCCGGCATACTCGCGGACATCGCAGCTCCGGTTTTGGGGTGCGGGAAAAAATTGATGGTCTTGAGCGCCGGCATGCTGTTGCGGCACCCGGAGCTGATCGCGCTGGCGAAGGAACATGGCGGACAGATCATCGTGCCGACTGGCGCGCTGATCGGTTTCGACGCCGTATCGGCTGCGGCCGAAAGCGAGATCCAGTCGGTCAAGATGATCACGCGAAAGCCGGTGAGGGGGCTTTTGGGTGCGCCCTATCTGGTCAAACATAAGATCGACATTGCGAACTTACGCGAGCCCTTGCTGGTATTTCAGGGCAGCGCGCGAGACGCCGCCGCGGGGTTTCCCGAGAACGTGAATGTCGCGGCGGCCTTGTCGCTGGCGGGAATCGGCGCGGACCGCACCACCATCGAAATCTGGGCCGACCCGTCGGTGACTCGCAATATCCATCGCGTGGTGGTGGAAGCCGATTCCGCGCGGTTCGAAATGTCGATCGAAAATGTTCCCAGCGCGAATCCCAAAACCGGCCGCATCACCGCGCTGAGCGTGCTCGCGGCTTTGCGGAAAATGACCGCTCCCTTGCGCGTAGGAACCTGACCACATGCGGCCCTTCCAAGCCACATCCGGCGTCGATCGGCAATTGCCGGCGGGCGATGAGATTTTCCTGGATCATGTCGCGCATTTCGTGTCGGACAAGGATGCCGCCCGCAACCGGTTGATGAGCCTGGGCTTCATGCCCACGCCGTTCTCGATACAAACCAACCGCGAGGCCGATGGGACGGAACGCCTGACCGGCACCGGCAACACGACGGCGATGCTGCCTCGGGGTTATCTCGAATTCCTGTTCAAGACGGCCGATACGCCCTTGGGTCGCGAATTCGACGAGGGAAACGCGCGCTATGTCGGGATTCATCTGATCGCCTTTGGCGTGGCCGATGCCAAAGCGCAGCGCGAGCGGCTTGCCGGGAGCGGCTTCGCCGTGCAGCCGTTGGTAGCGTTGCGCCGACCCGTCGGCACGGAAACGGGCACGGCGGAAGCGGCCTTCACCGTCGCCCGCGTCGAAGCCGGCGAGATGGCCGAGGGGCGCATCCAGATGCTCACGCATCACACGGAGGATGCGGTGTGGCAGAAGCGCTGGCTCGCCCATGGGAATGGCGTGCGCGAGCTGATCGATGTGGCGATCGCGGTACCGAACCTGGCGGAGGCGGATTCGCGCTTCGCCCGCTTCCTCAATCGAAAATCGGTGGCGAGCGATTTTGGCCGTGCGTTCTTCCTCAATCGAGGCGGCGTGCAGCTGCTGGATGCGGCGGCCTTCGCGCGAATCCTGCCGGAATTCCGCGTCCCCACCCTACCCTTCATCGGGATGGTTGCACTGGGCGTCGAAAGACTCGATGCGACCGAAAGCGTCCTCGCTTCGGCCGGGCTGCCCATCATGAAACGGGACCGCATGCTGATCGCGCCCTTCCCGTCCGAGCTGGGCATCGGCGCCTGGGCCTTTGTCGAGACCGCGGCCGACTTGCCGTGGCGGGCACATTCGTGACATTTCCTCGCCGCACGCTCTTGACCGGACGAGAATGACAAATCCGACGCCTTTCAC
>DASQIQ010000484.1:0-10045 GCA_035631495.1 Micropepsaceae bacterium | reverse complement strand
AATGTCCGCGCCCGATTCACCATATCGGCTCAGCGGGGGATAGCGTGTCCAGCCTCGACAGTTTCAAAGCACGGCGCAAGCTCAGCGTCGGCACCAAGACCTACACCTATTTCAGCCTCAAAGCGGCGGAGAAGAACGGCCTAGCCGGGATTTCCCGGCTACCCAATTCGCTCAAGATATTGCTTGAGAATTTGTTGCGGCACGAAGATGGCCGCACGGTCACGGCCACCGACATCAAAGCGGTCGCGGGCTGGCTGAAAGCGCGTACCTCGGACCGCGAAATCGCCTACCGTCCGGCGCGGGTGCTGATGCAGGATTTCACCGGCGTGCCCGCGGTGGTCGATCTTGCTGCAATGCGCGATGCCATGAAGGCGCTCAAAGGCGATCCGGAAAAGATCAACCCTTTAGCGCCCGTCGATCTCATCATCGACCATTCGGTGCAAGTCGATTTCAACGGCGGTCAGGGGGCGTTCAAGAAGAACGTGGCCATGGAATATGAGCGCAACGGCGAGCGCTATTCCTTCCTGCGCTGGGGCCAGCAGGGCTTCAACCGCTTCCGTGTCGTGCCGCCGGGCACCGGCATCTGCCATCAGGTCAATCTCGAATATCTGGCGCAGACGGTGTGGACCGATAAGGTTAAAGAGGGAAAATCCACCGTCGAATACGCCTACCCCGACACGCTGGTCGGCACCGACTCCCACACCACCATGATCAACGGACTTTCCGTGCTCGGCTGGGGCGTTGGTGGCATCGAGGCCGAGGCGGCCATGCTGGGCCAGCCCATCTCCATGCTCATTCCCGAAGTCATCGGCATGCGCTTCACCGGCAAGCTCCGCCCCGGCTGCACCGCGACCGATCTGGTGCTCACCGTCACGCAGATGCTGCGCAAGAAAGGCGTGGTCGGCAAATTCGTCGAATTCTACGGCGAGGGGCTCGCCGACATGCCGCTCGAAGATCGCGCCACAATCGGAAACATGGCGCCGGAATATGGTGCAACCTGCGGCTTTTTCCCCGTGGACGCGGAGACGCTGCGTTTCCTCAAAGCGACGGGACGCAAGGCCGCGCAGATCGCGCTGGTGGAAAAATACGCCAAGGCGCAGGGCATGTTCCATACCGCAAAGAGCGAAGAGCCCGCCTTTACCGATACGCTGCATCTCGATCTCTCCACCGTGGAGTCATCCCTCGCAGGGCCTCGGCGGCCACAGGACCGCGTGTCTCTGTCGAAAGTGGGAGAGGAATTTGCTTCAGCCCTGATCGACGTCTTCAAGAAGGAAGACGACGCCATGAAACGGGTAAAGATCGAAGGCACCGAGCTCTCCATCGGCCATGGCGATGTTGTGATCGCCGCCATCACCTCCTGCACCAACACCTCCAATCCCTATGTGATGCTTGGCGCCGGGCTGCTCGCCAGGAATGCGATCAAGCGCGGCCTTCAGGTGCGGCCCTGGGTGAAGACTTCGCTCGCGCCCGGAAGCCAGGTGGTCACCGATTATCTCGCCCGCTCGGGCCTCGATAAGCCGCTCAACAAACTGGGCTTCAACCTCGTCGGCTATGGCTGCACCACCTGCATCGGCAATTCGGGACCGCTTGCCGATCCGATCGCCAAGGCGGTGACCGAAGGCGACCTCGTGGTCGGAGCGGTGATTTCCGGCAATCGCAATTTCGAGGGCCGCGTCCATCCCCAGGTGCGGGCGAACTATCTCGCCTCGCCGATGCTGGTCGTGGCTTACGCGCTGGCCGGCAATTTGAACGGCGATCTGACCAAAGAGCCGATCGGCTATGACGACGACAACGAGCCGGTCTATCTCAACGAGATCTGGCCGAGCCCGAAAGAGATCGCCGAGACCGTTAGAAAATCGGTGACGCCTGCAATGTTCCGGGCGCGCTATGCCGATGTTTTCACCGGCGATAAGTCATGGAAGAAGATCAAGGTGGATTCCGGCAAGACCTATCGCTGGCCGACGAATTCAACCTATGTGAAGAACCCGCCCTATTTCGAAGGCATGGGACATAAGCCTTCCCCGATCACGGATATTTCCAAGGGGCGTATCCTCGGGATCTTCGCCGACTCCATCACCACCGATCACATCAGCCCGGCGGGCTCCATCAAGAAGGATTCGCCGGCCGGCAAATATCTCATGGAGCACGGTGTGCCGCCCGCGGACTTCAATTCCTATGGTGCACGCCGCGGCAATCACGAGGTCATGATGCGGGGCACATTTGCGAATATTCGCATCAAGAACGAGATGCTGGGCGGCAAGGAAGGCGGCAACACGATCTATTATTCCGTCGGCGCCCCTTCGGGTGAAGAAATGTCCATCTATGACGCGGCCATGAAATATCAGGCCGACGGTACGCCCACCATTATCGTCGCCGGCAAGGAATATGGCGCGGGGTCGTCGCGCGATTGGGCGGCAAAAGGCCCGCGGCTCTTAGGCGTGCGCGCGGTCATCGCCGAAAACTATGAGCGCATCCACCGCTCCAATCTCGTGGGCATGGGTGTGATGCCGCTGGAGTTCGCCGACGGCAAGACACGCCGCGATTACGCCTTGACCGGGAAGGAAGCGATCGACATCCCAGTGCAGGAAGCCGCCAGCGGCACCCGCAAGAAGGTAACCGCGAAGGTGACCTATCCGGATGGGCGAACCGTCGCCATGCCGCTGGTCGCCCGTATCGATACGGTCGACGAGATCGCTTATTTCAAGAGCGGGGGCATCCTCCAGCACGTGTTGCGGAACCTGCTGGCCGCTTAGGGGGCGTGTCTTCCCTCTTTACCAATGGGCCGCCGCCTTGGGCCGAAGAATGCCCCTTGCGCTTGGTCAATTCGGCGTGTCTGACGGCTGAGACCGTCACGGGGGTCGCGACCCGCTCGCCGGCTTTCGAAAAGGCGCGAAAACGGTCAACCCAACGTGATTCAAGAACCTCTTGGGCAATTTGCGCGTTGAGCCTATGGTTTTGCCATGCGCGCACGCATCGTCTCCCTGGGGGCTTTCTTTGCCATCGCCGTCATCACCGGCGCGTGGGCAGGGCAGCATAGGCAGCGCCCCGTCGTGGTGGAGCTTTTCACCAGTCAGGGATGCAGCGATTGTCCCGCGGCCGACCGTCTGGTGACGGAACTCGCCAAACGCGAGGATGTAATCGCGCTCTCTTTGCCTATCACCTATTGGGACATGCTGGGTTGGAAGGACACCTACGCCACCGACGCCAATACGCAGCGCCAGAAGTCCTACGCCAGGGAAATGAACCGCTCCGGCATTTACACGCCGCAGATGATCATCGACGGCAGGCTCGACGTGGTAGGCAATCAACGCGATCGCGTGCTCGCCGCTCTCATGTCTTCGCGCAGCGCCGATGACGCGGATATCCCCATTGTCATTGGCACTGCCTCGGGGCGGGTGGAAATTGCCATCCCGGCGTCGAAGTCGAAATCGAAAACCCTCGCGACGATCTGGGTGATGCGGACTTTGGCGCAGGGTGCGGTCAATGTGGAGCAGGGCGAGAACCGCAATCATTTGCTCACCTACACCAATGTCGTTCGTGATCTGAAACGCGCCGGCGAATGGAACGGCGAAGCGATGAAGATCGATCTGCCGCTCAATCTCGCCAAGACCAAGCATGACGGCGTGGTGGTCATCCTTCAGGCGAGGGATTACGGTCCGGTGCTCGGCGCGGCGGTTCTGCAGTTTCCCGCCGCCGATCGCGTGGCCGCGCCGCGTTAGGAATGCTCTTCACAAAATGCGAATGAGCCGCCCATCTTTGGGGCTGTGAGCACTCTGGGCGTAGACGCGGGCGGCACGCACGGGACTCTCCGGTTTGGTTCCCAGCACTTGCCCAAGAACCTGCGCCACAAAGCCCGCTTGCATGCCATTTCGAGCCGGAGCGGACGAGTTGTCCGTATCGAATCGGCACAGGCTCGCTCGGCTGCCGCGCGCCGAATGTGTCACGCTCCGCGTCGCACGCCGTTCGTGTTTTCCATTTAAGCTGCTGGATCCACCGGACTTTTCCACGCGTCGAACGACAAGCGCATGGCCTGTGGTGTAAACGCCCGGATGAATGCGGTCCAATTTCATAACCCGAACTTAAGCAAGTCCCAGACCGCTTGGCTACGGACCTTGCCAAGCCCTAAAAATTTTGAGTTTTTTAAACCCCTCCCGGTAGCGTCGTGGAAATCAAGCGCGGCAAAGATCGCGAACCCAAGGGGCTGTGGTGCCGGGCAAATCCATTAAACATGCAATTAAAGATCGCCTCGAAGCGCTCGGCCAAAGCACAGATGCCGAGAGGCTGCGGCTGGCGTTGATTGGCGCCAAGGCATCGGCTTTCGATTGGACGATTGATGACGATCAGATCCACTGGGATGGCGGCCCCGCAGCGCTTCGTCACCACCCGGAGCTTGAGCGTTTGACGTCGGGTGGTGCTCTGCAGGCTTGGGTGGGCCCTCACGCAATGGGGCGTTTGCTGGGGCTCATCAACGAAGTCGCCCCCGCCGATACCTCTTTCACCATGGAATTCGAAGCCTCCACCAGGGCCTCGCGGGAATGGTTCGAGATCTCCGCCGTGAGAACTCCAGGACCCGGCGGCCGCGCCGAACGCGTTACCGGCGTGGTGCGCGAGATCACCCAACACAAGCAGGCCTTCACCCGACTTTCCTATCTGGCGACCCGCGACGAACTGACCGGCCATCTGAATCGCACGCGACTGCGCGAAGAGCTTTCACGCGTCATCCTACGCGCCACCGGGGAAGGGCGTGCCTGCGCCTATGTCGTGGCGGCGATCGATGATCTTGCGGTGATCAACGAGACCTATGGCTTCGACGTCGCGGACGAGGTCATCGTCGCGACAGGGCAAAGACTCGCGCAGGCCCTGCGCACCTCCGATGTTATCGGCCGCACGGCCGGCAACAAATTCGGTTTGGTTCTATCGGAATGCGGCGAGCGCGAGATAGCTGTTGTTTCCGAGCGGCTGCATGCCGCGGTACGCGGCGAAATCATCGAAACGCGCGCCGGCAGCGTCTCGGCCACCGTGTCGGTCGGCGCCGTCTGGTTACCGCGCAGTGCCAGCACCAGCCAGGAAGCGATGCTCCGCGCCGAGGAAGCGCTGGAGCAGGCGAAGGGTACCGGCCGCAACGGTTTTGCCGTATACGCCGTTTCTGCGCAGCGGGAATCGGCGCGGCGAAAGCTGATATCGATCGGCGATGAGATCATGGAGGCGCTCGCCGAGCATCGCCTCATCCTCGCCTATCAGCCGATCGTGGGTGCGGTTTCGCGTCAGGCCGAACATCACGAATGTCTGCTTCGACTGCAGCGTAAAGACGGTACGATTGCGCCAGCGGGAGAATTCATCCCCGCGGCCGAGACCCTTGGCCTCGTGCGCCTGCTCGACCGCCGCGCCCTCGAAATGGCCGTCGCCCAACTCTATCGGCACGAGGACATCAAGCTCTCGATCAACGTATCGGGCACCACGGCCGGCGATCATTCCTGGCTCCAGTCCTTCATCAATTACGTGCGCGAGAACCGCGCGGTGGCCGAACGCATGACGGTCGAGCTGACCGAAACCGCTGCGCTGCAGGGCTTCGAGGAGAATGCGCGCTTCGTGACGCGGCTGCGCGACATGGGGTGCCGCGTGGCGATCGATGATTTCGGCGCGGGCTACACCTCGTTCCGCAACCTGCACAATCTCTGCGTGGACATGGTCAAGATCGACGGCTCTTATGTGAAGAACCTCAGCCAGTCGCCCGACAATCAGCTATTCGTCCGCACGCTCGTTGACCTCGCCAAGAACTTCCAATTGGAAACGGTCGCGGAATGGGTGGGCTCCGAAGAGGACGCCCAGATTCTGGCCGGCTATGGCGTCGATTTTTTCCAGGGCTTCTATTTCGGCCAACCCGAGATCTCGCCCGCCTGGGCGAAAAATGGCCTTGCCGCGGCGCAGTAGCGCTTCGCCTCTCTGCTTTTTCACCGGCACCACTCCGCGATATCGGCTGCGGATGATTGCGGCTTGATTGGCCGTTACTTTCGCTTCGCCAGATCGGCGATCTGCTGGCGCATCGCGGCGATCTGATCCTTGAGGTCGCGGATTTCATCCTCGCGCGGCGGCGCGGCGGCGGGCGGCGGTTCCGAAGTGCCATGAGGGCGGGCGGCGCCTGCGCCAAAAGCAGCAAACGGGTTCGGCATCTCCTTGTCTGCGCCCCATGGGCTTTTGGCGCCGAATGGCGAGAACATCTGCATGGCGCGTTCGTACATCTGAAGATTCTGTCGCGTGAGCTGCTCGAAATCCTTGTAGCCGAGCTTGCCTCCCAACGCGTCGGTGAATTTCTGCCGCATCTCTTCCTGATTCTTGGTGAAGCTCTCCATCGACATTTCGAGGTAGGACGGCACGAAGGCCTGTAAAGAATCGCCGTAGAAGCGAATGAGCTGGCGCAGGAACTGGATGGGCAGAAGATGCTGGCCCTTGTTTTCCTCATCGAAGATGATCTGCGCCAGAACTTGACGCGTGATGTCCTCGCCGGTGCGCGCATCGCGCACCTCGAATTCGACGCCCTCCTTCACCATCTCGCAGAGATGGTCGAGCGTTACGTAGCTCGAAGTATGCGTGTTATAGAGGCGCCGGTTCGCGTATTTTTTTATGATGATCGGACCGGGCGCGCCGCTCTGTTTCTCGTTCAAGCAGGCTCCTCAATCGCATGGCACGGGGGTTTTCCCCCGCTCATTTCCTCAAACTAACACAGCACCCTTAGGGTCACGCTGTCCAGACTCTTTTTGCATTGCAGCATTATCCTGATTTACCAAGTCTTGCACGGAGCGCATAAAGTCTCCTGGTTTGCATGAGGACCCATCCCATGACCGATGTCGTTATCGCTTCCGGCGCCCGTACCCCCGTCGGCTCCTTCAATGGCGGATTCGCCAATGTGCCGGCACACGATCTAGGGACAGCCGCGATCAAAGCGGCGCTGACCCGCGCTCAGGTCGACCCTGCCGAGGTCTCGGAGGTGATCCTGGGGCAGATCCTGACCGCGGCCCAAGGTCAAAACCCCGGCCGGCAGGCGGCGATGAAGGCGGGCATTCCGGTGGAGACGCCCGCCTATCTCGTCAACCAATTGTGCGGCTCGGGACTGCGCGCGGTGGCTCTGGGCTATCAATCCATCAAGAACGGCGATGCTTCCATCATCGTCGCAGGGGGCCAGGAATCGATGAGCCTGGCGCCGCACGCGGCGCATCTGCGCAATGGCCAGAAGATGGGCTCGCTCGAATTCGTCGACACCATGATCAAGGACGGGCTGATGGATGCCTTTCATGGCATCCACATGGGCATCACGGCCGAAAACGTGGCCCGCGAATTCCAGATCACCCGCGAGGAGCAGGACCGCTTCGCGGTAGCCTCCCAGAACAAAGCCGAGACCGCGCGCAGGAACGGACGGTTCAAGGATGAGATCGTGCCGGTCACGGTCACCGAGCGCAAAGGCGTGCGGGTCGTGGATCAGGACGAATATATCCGCGACGGCGCGACCTATGAATCCATGTCGGGCTTGCGCCCCGCCTTCGCCAAGGACGGCACGGTAACTGCGGGTAACGCGTCGGGCTTAAACGACGGTGCCGCGGCTTTGGTGCTGATGAGCGCGAAAGACGCCGATACGCGGGGGTTGACACCGCTGGCACGGATCGTCTCTTGGGCCAGCGCGGGCGTCGATCCCAAGATCATGGGCACAGGCCCCATTCCGGCTTCGCGCATGGCTTTGAAGAAGGCTGGCTGGAGCGCTGCCGATCTGGATTTGATCGAATCCAACGAGGCCTTTGCCGCACAGGCTTGCGCAGTCAACCGGAGCCTTGGCTGGGACAGCGCGAAGGTGAATGTGAATGGCGGCGCCATCGCCATCGGCCATCCGATCGGCGCGTCGGGCGGTCGAATCCTGGTGACGCTGCTTTACGAGATGCAGCGCCGCAACGCCAAGAAGGGTATTGCCACCATGTGCATCGGCGGCGGCATGGGCATCGCGGTATGTGTTGAACGATGAATAGGGAGAAGTTCATGGCGCGCGTCGCTATTGTTACCGGAGGAACACGCGGTATTGGCCGCGCCATTTCGATTGCGCTGAAGGATGCGGGCTATTCGGTCGTAGCCAATTATGGGTCCGATGACGCGAAGG
Organism: Micropepsaceae bacterium; assembly: GCA_035631495.1. GTDB lineage: Bacteria > Pseudomonadota > Alphaproteobacteria > Micropepsales > Micropepsaceae > CAIYRG01. Next base: position 1,905 of record DASQIQ010000484.1, on the reverse strand, counting down.
CGGACGCGTTCACCCGCGAGACCGGGATTGCCGCGCGCAAGTGGGATGTGTCCGACTTCGATGCCTGCGTTACCGCCGCAGGCGCGATCGCAAGCGAATTCGGGCCGATCGAGATTCTCGTCAACAATGCGGGAATCACGCGCGACGGGACCATGCGCAAGATGAGCCGCGTGAACTGGGATCAGGTGCTCGACACCAATCTCGGTGGCTGCTTCAACATGTGCAAAGCCGTCTGGGAAGGCATGCTGGCCCGCAATTTCGGCCGCATCGTCAATATCGGCTCCATCAACGGGCAGGCCGGCCAATATGGCCAGGTCAATTACGCGGCGGCCAAATCGGGCATCCACGGCTTCACCAAGGCGCTGGCCCAGGAAGGGGCCGCCAAAGGCATCACCGTGAACGCCATCGCTCCGGGTTACATCGATACCGATATGGTTTCAGCGGTGCCGGCGAATGTGCTGGAAAAGATCGTGGCCCGCATTCCTGTGGGCCGCCTGGGGCAAGCCCATGAGATCGCCCGCGGCGTGGCGTTTCTGGTTGCGGATGAGGCCGGGTTTGTCACCGGCTCCACGCTCTCCATCAATGGCGGCCAGCATATGTATTGATTGGGCGGGCTTGACCCGGCCCCCGAGCCGGCGCATGTCCATGCCCGGGAAATGACCCTTTCGATGGCTGAATGGCCCGCTCGCGCGGGCCATGACATATAAGAACCATGGCCGTTCTCTCCCTCGTCGAAGTGCAAAATCTCACCTGCGAGCGGGGTGGTCGGCGCATTTTCAAGGACATCAGTTTCGCTGCGGCCGCCGGGCAGGTGCTGACCCTGGAAGGCCCCAACGGCGCGGGCAAGAGTTCGGCCCTGCGCATTCTTGCCGGCCTGCTGCCCCAAGCGGCCGGCGACATCCGTCTGCAGATGAATGCGGGCTATGCGGTGACCGACCCCGAAGAACGGGGCCGGCTGGTCGGATGGATCGGCCATACCGACGGCATCAAGGCGCAATTGAGCGTGATGGAAAATGCGCTGTTTTTCGGGGCGCTTTACGGTGCGCGGATCGACGTCGCGGGCGTGCTCGATCATGTCGGGCTGAAGCGGCTGGTCGGGCTGTCCGCGCAATATCTCTCCGCCGGCCAGCGGCGGCGACTGGGATTGGCGCGCCTGATCCTCTCCAACCGGCCGCTTTGGCTTTTGGACGAACCGCTGTCGTCGCTCGATGCGGCCGGCCGGCGCCTTGCCGCAGAGCTGATCGGCGAACATTGCGACGACGGCGGGATTGCCATCGTGGCGACGCACGAGACGCTGGGTCTTGACGCCACGCGCTTCTTCCTGGGGACGGTCTGATGCGCATGACCGCATTCAGGGCCCTTCTGATGCGCGATATGCGGCTCGCCTTCCGCGCCGGCGGCGGCGCCAGCCTTGCCGCTGCTTTCTTCGCTCTCGTTTCGGCGTTGGTTCCCTTTGGCGTGGGTGCCGATCTGATTCTGCTCGGGCGCATCGCCGGCGGAGTGTTGTGGGTTTCGGCCGCGCTTGCCGCGCTGCTGTCTCTCGACCGGCTGTTCCAGGCCGATTTCGAAGACGGCAGCCTCGATGTGCTAGCGCTGTCGCCGCTCAGCATGGAATCCGCCGCAACGGCAAAGATTCTCGCGCATTGGCTGACGACCGGCCTGCCGCTGGTGGTCCTCTCGCCGGTGCTGGGGCTGCTGCTCAATCTTCCCGCGCCTGGCTATGGCGCGCTTGTCGCCTCGCTGCTTATCGGGACCCCGGCTCTTTCCGGCGTAGGCGCCATTGGGGCAGCTCTCACTCTCTCGATAAGACGAGGAGGACTGATCCTTGCGCTGATCGTGCTGCCGTTGATCACACCCGCCCTTATCTTCGGTTCGGGGGCCGTGATGGATGCGCTCGATGGGACG
>DASQIQ010000483.1:0-6723 GCA_035631495.1 Micropepsaceae bacterium | reverse complement strand
TCAATGCGCCTGACGTGAAGGAAATCGGACAGGTCGGCAAGATTGCATCCGCGAAGATCTACCGGCGGCAGTTTCAGTCTCTCTCGTTCGAAGGCGTGACGATCAACAATCCCGAGATCAATCTTGTGCCCGACGAAGTTAGAGCACGCATGCCGAACAAGAACCGGCCGAAAACCGGCAGCCTCACCCGCGGGGACACGGTAACCTCAGGACTTCCCGACATGACTCTGGGAATGTCGACGCTCGGCAAGATGCACGTCTACATCGCCTATAGGGAGCGAAAGGTTTACATCACCGAATCGAGCGCGGCGGCGACGGCCGCTCCCATACAATAGCTGACGCAATTTCGTTCACGTCCGGAGCGCGAGAAGCAGCGCCGTGGCGTCGTCGCTCCGTTTGAAACGCGGATATCGCAAACCTTCGGGATCGGCGGCTTCGACCGCGCGCAATTCCTCGCCAAGAACAGCGAGGCCCCGCTTCACCGCGGCGTCGAACAGAGCCTCCAGCGCATAGCGCCCATAGTCGGTCGCCAAAGCGAGGAAGCCGTCGCTCGCCAGGAGAATGGGCCAATCCGCCGACGCTGTAACGCGCGCTTCTCTTGCATGGTCGGCGCAAGCAATATCGGGCGCAAACAACCAATCTCCGTCCGGCGAATTGACCATGTTGCGCGAAGCGCGAAGCGCCGGAAGAAATTCGTCCCGCACCCCGGCCGCGGCGGGCCCTCTGCCGCCGGGTTTCGACAGGCGTGTCACACGGGCGCGCTCGCTTTCGCGTTTGTCTATGGTGTCGCCGATGATGGCGAATTCGCCGTTTCCGTTGCGCAGCAAGGCGGCGCAATCGCCGAACCACAGAACGCGCAAACCGCCGGCATCGGGCGTCGCCGTCACCGCCGACGCATAGGCGACCTCGTAATTCTCGATCGGCTCGCGCTTGCGCAAAGCGCGATAGCTCTTTTCCGCATCGGCGGCTGCCGCGCGCAGCCAATCGCGTATGCTCCCTTCGCCGCTTTCGGCGTGGGCGCGAAAGCGGCGCGCGCCGAACTGTGCAATCCATTGCGCATCGCTCCGGCCGGGCATCAAGAGTTCGCCGAGGCCCGTTGTGCCGTCGAACACCGCCGCGGCACGACCGGTGTGAGAGAAACTGTCTTCGTTAGGCCTCGCCGCATCTCCGGGAATGCTCAAGGATTCGACAAGCTCCAAATGCAGACTCATGGGCGCCGGGCCGCTTCCTTCAGGCGCGTGAGCAGCGCCGGACGATCCGGGGCAAAATCCTGCTCGACCCACCAGCGTTCAATATCGCGTAGCAGAACGCCGACTTTCGGACCCGCTTCGATCCCCTCGGCCATGACGTCATCGCCGTCGAGCGCAAAGACTGGCGCCTTCCAACCAACCGCCAGAGCCAGAAGCCCACGCCACGCCGCATCATTCGCGCGTCCGCCGGAAGCGGCCCATCGCAACAGCAGCTGGTCCATGAAACACGCAGCCCCGAGACGATAGATCAATTGCCTTGCCTCCCTAGGCGCAAGCGCCGCGGCGATACGCTCGTCTTTTTCCCCGGCCTGGACGAGCCGGTCGCGTACGGCGTTGGAAAGCTTCAGCGTCTCGGCGATTTTGAGCGCCGGTGCCACGCCGTCGGGAAGCAGCGCGGCAAGGCGCAGCACCGCATCGGGCGATAGAGAGTTTCCCCGCTCAACCACGAGAAGGCGCTTCAGGCGGGGGAGCCGGAAACCCACAGGCAGGATCTGGGCGAGAATTTTTGCCCCCTCCATCTGCTCTAAGGCCGCTGACGGATCCTGCGCTTCGAGCAAGCGCAACAATTCCTTTTGCACGCGCTCGCCAGATAAGAGTTTCAGCCCGCCCTTCTCTGCCGTGGCCGCGGCGAGCGCTTCTTCGTCGAGCTCTCCCTGCCCGTACCAGGCGTGAAAGCGAAACAGCCTGAGAATGCGTAAGTAATCTTCGCGGATGCGCGCAGTCGCATCGCCGACGAAGCGCACTCGCCGCGCCGCCAAATCCGCAAGACCGTCAAAATAGTCGAACACGACGCCGTCTTGGTCGGCATAAAGCGCGTTGATGGTGAAGTCGCGCCGCGCTGCGTCTTCGGCCCAATTCGTCGTATAGGCCACCACCGCGCGCCGGCCGAAGGTTTCCACATCCCGTCTCAGCGTGGTGATCTCGAACGGCTTGCCGCCCGACACCGCCGTAATGGTGCCGTGCGCAATGCCGGTCGGCACCGCGCCCAGGCGCGCTGCCTGCAAGCGCCGCATCACCTCGTCCGGCACAAGGGGTGTTGCAATGTCGATATCGCCGACAGCTTCGCCGAGGAGGGCGTTCCTCACCGCGCCGCCGACGAAGCGGGCCGCGCCGCCATTTTTCGTCAACACGTCGATCACCGCGCGCGCCCGCGGTTCGATCATCCAGCTATGGTGCGAGGGATCGAGCTTGGCATTCACTTCGGCGCGCCCGTCTCGACATGGCCCGGCACCACGCGTCCGTCTTCGACATGCGGCGGCACATACACCCCCTGCTGGCCGGAACCTTCGGTGATGCCCCAGATCAGGAAGCTTGCCGCGACCAGGACCAATCCCGAAGCGAAGAGGAACGTCCAGGGATGCTTTCGCTTTCGCTCTCCCTCGCTCTCGTCGCGTTTGGCCAGACGCAGATAAGCGGCATAGAGCGCGAAGGGCAGCAGGAACAGCAGAGTCTCATAGAGAAACCGCCTGATCATCGCAAACCGAGCCTCTCCGAGAGATTCACGATCATCGCCGCCGTCGCGCCCCAAATCGTATGCGCACCGTAATCGATCGCATAGAACTCGCGCATGACGCCCTCGCGTTCGACAGATCGGCGGGCATGATTCATCGGATCGAGAATATAGGCGAGCGGCGCCTCGAACACTTCCGCCACTTCCTGTGGATTGATCGAGAGCATGAAATCCGCGCCCAGGAATCCGACGACCGGCAATATTGCGAACCCGGTGTTCAGCGTCTCGTAGGAATCGAGGAACCCCGCGACCTCCACCGCCTCCGGTGGAAGGCCGATCTCCTCTTCCATCTCGCGCAGCGCGGTCCGGATCAGCGTCACGTCATCGGCGTGATAACGCCCGCCAGGAAAGCAGATCTGCCCCGCATGCGATGGCAGATGTTCGGTCCGGCGCGTGAACAGCACGCTGGGCTCGCTGCGTTCCACGATCGGCATCAGAACCGCCGCCGGCCGAAGTGAAGGTTCCGACGCGCTCAATTCCGGCGGCGTCGGGCGAAGCCCCGCGCGGATCCGCTCGCGCGACAACGATGCCGCCCCCACCGGCCCTGCCGCCAACTCGTCCATGCGCCCGCTAACCATGTGCCGGAGCTCTCCCGATCACGTCATTTTGTCGCGGCTTTTCCCGGACCGCACCATAGTTCACACGCCCCCCGCTCCTAGGCTGTTGCATGCGCCGCTCAAGGGTGCAACATGGCGGGGAGCGTGGCCCAGCCTCCTGGCTCGGGCACGCGAAACCGCCCTCTGCGGCGGTGATATTTTGTGCCAGGATGGCCCGAAACCCGGAACAGATAACTTAGCGGAACCAATGAACATGAGCACAGTCAGCAGCGTCGAGACGGCGCAATTCAAGGGTTTTGCCCCTGGCTTGGACGGCGCGAACGCGGAAAGCTTGGCCGACGAGCTGGGCGCGCGCTTCGTCGCGGCCCGTGAAGCAATTTCCAGTTTCGTGTTCGGTCAAAAAACCGTCGTCGACCAGGTTCTCATCACGCTTCTGGCGGGCGGCAATGGTTTGCTTATCGGCGTGCCCGGCCTTGCCAAGACAAGACTTGTCGACACTTTGGGCACCGTGCTGGGCCTCGACACCAAGCGCATCCAGTTTACGCCGGACCTGATGCCGGGCGACATTGTCGGGTCCGAGGTGCTGGAAGAAGCCGACGATGGCCGCCGCACCTTCCGCTTCATCAAAGGCCCCGTCTTCTGTCAGCTGTTGATGGCCGACGAAATCAACCGCGCCTCGCCCCGTACCCAATCGGCCCTGCTGCAGGCCATGCAGGAACGCTATGTGACGATCGCCGGCCAGCGCTACGATCTGCCCCGTCCCTTCCACGTGCTCGCCACCCAAAATCCGCTGGAGCAGGAAGGCACCTACCCGCTTCCCGAAGCCCAGCTGGACCGCTTCCTGCTGCAGGTCGACGTCGGTTATCCAGACCGCGAAGCCGAACAGAAGATGCTGATGGCGACCACCGTCGGCGACGAGAGGCCACCGCAACGCATCATCGATCCCGAGACCCTGATGCGGGCGCAGGCCCTGGTGCGGCGCCTCCCGGTGGGCGAAAAAGTCGTGCAAGCGATCCTGGGACTGGTGCGCTCGGGGCGTCCGGACGATAGCGCAAGCGAGAATGTCCGGAACTTCGTCGCCTGGGGGCCATCGCCGCGCGCGAGCCAGGCCTTCATGCTTGCAATCCGGGCGCGGGCGCTGCTGGAAGGGCGCTTTGCGCCTTCGATCGACGATGTCATCGCGCTCGCGCATCCGATCCTGCGCCACCGCATGGCGCTGAATTTCTCGGCACGGGCCGAAGGCGCGACGATTGCACAGGTGATCGACGGCCTTTGCCAAGCCTATCTTTGATGTCCCCCCTCCCTTGAATGGGGGGCAAGAGCGCGCAACGCATGGCGAGCACGGCATATCAGCCTTTCGATTCGCGCCAGCCTGAACGCTGGGACCGTCCGCGCGAGGAAGCCGAACGTCTCGGCTCGGCGCTTCCTCCACTCCTGGTGGAGGCTGAGCGTCTAACATCGGGCGTCTGGCTCGGGGTGCATGGGCGCCGCAAGGCCGGCATGGGCGAAACCTTCTGGCAATTCCGCCGCTATCGCGTCGAAGACGCTTCGACGTCGATCGACTGGCGGCAATCGGCCAAATCGCAGCATCTATTCGTCCGCGAGCGAGAATGGGAGGCGGCGGAAACCGTATGGTTCTGGCGCGATGCGTCGGCCAGCATGCGCTACGCCTCGCTCAAGGCGGTGCCGGAAAAATGGGAGCGGGCAACCGTGCTTTCGCTCGCGCTGGCTTCGCTGCTGACGCGCGGCGGGGAGCGCATCGGGCTCTTGGGGACGGGTGCGCCACCCTCTTCGGGGCGGATCGCGCTTCGCCGCATGGCCCATCGGCTCGCCGATCCGGCGCCCGAAGAATCCGACCTGCCGCCCGAGCTGCATATCAAACGCCAATGCGAGCTGGTCTGGATTTCCGATTTCCTTCAACCCCTCGACGCCATCGAATCCGCGCTTAAGGGCCTGGCCTATAGCGGGGCCCACGGCTATCTGGTGCAGATCATCGATCCCGCCGAAGAGGATTTTCCCTTTACCGGACGCGCCCGGTTCGAGGCCCGCTCAGTCCGCGACACCACAATTCTGGGGCGCGCGGAAACGGTCAAGGCGAACTATCGCAGACGCTATGACGCCCATTCCGAAGCGGTGGGGCAATTCGCCCGCCGGCTGGGATGGAGCTTCCTGCGCCACCGCACCGACCATTCGCCCGCAACCGCGTTGATCGCGCTTTACGGCGCCATCGGCGGTGCGCGGGCACAACGGGGATTCTGAGCAATGTTTGCTGGTCTTATCACCGGTCTGACATTTGGAGCGCCTTATGTGCTTTGGGCGCTTGCGGCTCTGCCGGTCATCTACTGGTTGTTGCGGGTCACGCCGCCGGCGCCCAAGCGCATCGTATTTCCGCCCTTGCGCCTTCTCTTCGGCTTGAGATCTTCCGAAGAAACCCCAGCGCGTACACCGCTATGGCTTCTGCTGCTCCGGCTGCTCGCCGCGGCTATCGCGATTTTCGCGCTCTCAGAACCGCTCTACGACCCGACCCCGGTCGCACGTGGCAATGGCCCCCTGGTGCTGGTCGTCGACAATGGCTGGCCTTCGGCTGCCCAATGGCAGGCGCGGCAGGCCGCCATGCAGCGGGGCCTCACAGGGGCGCCCCGTGACAACCGCCCGGTCCTGATTGTGGCAACGGCCGAGACGGCGCCGGTCATCACCCAATTCCTTGACCCCGCCAAGGCGTTGAAGGCGGTCGAAGACATGGTGCCGCGGCCCTGGCTTCCGGATCGCGCCAAAACGCTGGTGCAGCTGCAAGGCATGAAGTTCAACGGCACACCGCAGATCATGTGGCTCTCTGACGGCCTGGACCACGGCAATGCGAAAGCCTTCGCCGATGGGCTTGCGAAGCTGGGCACGCTGGGCATCTTCGAGGACGAAGCGGACAAGGCGCCCATCGCGATGCGCCCGCCGGATAACGCCAACACCGGTTTTGGCGTGACCTTGACGCGCCTGCCCGCCGACAATCAGCGCGAGGGAAGAGTCGCGGCGCTCGACGGGCGGGGACAAATTCTCGAGACGGCTCAGTTCCATTTCGGTCTTCGGGCGACCGAGGCAAAGACCAACATCGCGCTCCCCCTGGAACTGCGCAACGATACCGTGCGGATCGCGGTGATGGCCAATGATTCCGCCGGTGCCGTGCAGCTCGTCGATGCGCGCTTCCGGCGCAGGCCCGTGGGGCTGGTTTCGGGTGGTGTCGCCGACACGGCGCAGCCGCTGCTCTCCGACGTCTATTACATCAAACGCGCGCTCTTGCCCTACGCCGAGATTCACGAGGGCACGGTCGAGCAGGTGCTGGACAGCGGCGTTGCGGTGATCGCCATTTCCGACATCGGCCGGCTTTCCACCGTCGAGCACGACCGGATTACCA
>DASQIQ010000482.1:0-2268 GCA_035631495.1 Micropepsaceae bacterium | reverse complement strand
CGGGGCCGGAGGGGTGGGTTGCACGTGCTGTGTTTTGCGCAGGCTTGCATCGTTGTTAGGCTTAGTGACCGGATCGTCCGCTGCCGATGCGGCCGGCAGACAAGTGAAGAACAGCGCTAGCGTGAGGATGTAGCGCATCTTCTCCTCCACCATTGCGACAGTCCGTAGCATAAGCCCAAAAGGGACCACTTGGGAAATCAAAAGGGGCCATTAGTGGTTAAATGGGGCCGGTACCAAATGATGGAACCGAAAAAGGACGAACCCGCCAACTGAGGCGGCCTCGGTGCAAGCCATGAACCCGCAGCGCAAGCGCAGCGGCCGTGCCCACCTTTTGCTTTGCCGATCGCGGCGTCGCTTCGTGTGTAGTGGTCCGCCGCGATCAGCCCTTAACCGAAGCTGGTGGCCGAATTTGATTTTTCTCAATGCGTCATCACCGTCGGCATCAGATCGTGGCCTGCGCATCCAGGAGTCCGCTCGCGCGTCATGGCCGCCGAAGACACGCCCGATTTACATCGTTGCGCCGTCTGCAATACGCCGATGGTCCACATCGGAACGATTCGACGCGGGCTCGCACCTGACCTGCATATCCTGCGGTGCACCGTTTGCGCGACGACGGTGCGCGAGCTTGGCCCCGACCGCGCTAAGCCGTGAGGCGCCTCGGCTGGCGGTCTCGTTGAGTGCAAAACAGCTTTCGAGTCGTAGGGTGCGTTCAGGCCGCCTAGCGGCCCTGCCCACCATCCAGCCATGCTTGAGGAATAGGCGTGATTGTGTAACGGCGGCGGGCCTCTCTATATCCGATTGATGGATACCTGTTGCGACCATTGCCACACGCCTGACCCGCACCGGGGGAGTCCCGCCTACCGGCGCGTTCTCTGGGCCGTGCTGACGATCAATCTGACCATGTTCCTGGTTGAGGTTGGCGCTGGTTTCATGGCCGGGTCGGCATCGCTGCAAGCGGACGCTCTCGATTTCCTGGGCGATGCGGCCAATTACTCGGTCAGCCTGCTCGTGGTCGGCATGGCGCTGCGGTACCGCGCGATGGCAGCCTTGGCGAAAGGCGGCACCATGGGCGTGTTCGGCCTGTGGATTACCGCGACCGTCGTCTGGCATCTCGTCCACGGTACACTGCCCAATGCCTTCACCATGGGCGTGGTGGGCTTCACGGCCCTGACAGCAAATGCCGTGTCGTTCGCGCTGCTGTGGGTCTATCGTGGCGGCGACGCAAACATGCGGTCGGCCTGGATTTGCACACGAAACGACGTACTCGGAAACTTGGCGGTGCTGCTGGCTGCCTTGGGCGTGTTCGGCACCGGAACCGGCTGGCCCGACCTCATTGTTGCGACGATCATGGCGGGTCTCGCCTTGCAAGGGGCGGCCGCGGTGATGCGGCAAGCAAACAATGAATTACGCCATTCAATCGCGGCAGCGGCGGAATAACCCAGGCGTGGCCTCGTTCATTCCTCCAACAGCTCGCCCGGGTGCACATCAAGCGCGTCGGCGATCTTGCCCGGCGGGAAATGGTGCGAGGTTCCTGCCGCGCCATCGCGGAAAGCCGGGCGATCATGGCCAGGGCCAACAAGCTGCTGGGCCGGTGAAGCATCATCTTTGCGTTGCCGACCGCACCCTCGCCGCTTGGCCCCCGCCTTCGCGAGGGCAGGTCCTGTAATGTCGGTTGCGGTCGGCCGCGGTTGAAAGTTGAAGCAAACATTCTGATGGGCACGCGCGCTGCGCGCGCTTAGCCCACCTACGGAAGACCTAGGTAATCTCCCCCATATATCTCGTTGAAATGCTTTTGCTAACGTCGGATTGGAGACGCCTTCGATGGAGGCGTTTTCCCATGTCGACTTGGGAGGGGGCGGTCTCCCGTCCCCTTCCCTTTTCGAGCCGTCTCGGTTCGGCGCCCTGATTGTCAAAGCCTTGAAGAGGGGCGACCGTTATCGGCTTTGACGAGCCCCGGCGGTGGTATCGCCGGGGCTTCTCTTTGATCGGCGGCGCTCTTTATTTCATTTCATTTGGCAGGAAAGTTTGGACGCCGGTGGCGCGTGAGTTCGCGCTACAGCGCGTGGAACCTTCGCCTTCGACCCGCGTTGCCTTGCCGACACAAATCGAATTGGCAGGAGGACGACATGGGTCGCGGTTTACTCTTATGGCTGATCGGGATTCCGCTTCCGATCATTCTGATCGTGTGGCTGCTCGGCGGGCTGCACGGCTGATGAACGCGGGCGGAAAATCGCCCGTTGGCGATCGCCAAAACGGCCGCCCCGGACG
>DASQIQ010000481.1:0-7566 GCA_035631495.1 Micropepsaceae bacterium | reverse complement strand
AATATCAGTGCATACAAATCGAAAGTACTAAAGACTTAGTTTGTAGAACTACATCTACGAATCCAGCACATTCCAGCATCGTCATTCGCACCGTCATTCAAGACAAGAACGGCGTTTCTATTCGAACGGAAGCTGACACCTCGGCTGAGTGCGGAGCCTTTCTGGAAATGATGGCCCAATTCCAGGAACTCAATAGGAAGATGCGCGAGAGCATGCAGACCCGTAATACGTCTGCGCGATGATCAGGCAATGCCCTCATTTTGTCGTGCAGTTGTTCAGAAATCCGGCTTGTCCGCCTTGGGAACGCCGATATTCATTCCCGGCCAATATTCGACGATGTTCTCGGCGCACACCTGTTCCGACCAGGGATTCATGGTGCGCCGGTAGGTGATCTGGGCCGACCAGGGCGTCGTGAAGACGTTGGGATCTTCGACCGTATAGGTGAGTTGGAGCGCCTTGTCGTAGTTGGGATCGTAGGGCCCCGTTCCCGGCGCGCCGGGACCACGGCCGACCCGTCTCTCGTGGAAGGTCATTTGCTCTTTGGCGCTCTCAACATCGATCATGCGGTAGCGTTCGACAACATGCATGGCCTGGCTCTGCGGCGTGCCGTAGCGGTCGACCATCGTGACCCGTCCAATCTTCACGCCGACCGTGTCGATGACCAGCGTATCGCCTTCATAATGGGCAACGGAATCGCCCATCGCCGACGGGATGATCTTCTTGGGATGCGCGGCGTTCATGCGCACACGACGGACTTGATCGTCTTGCGGGTACAGCATGACGAGTTCGTCTTTTCCCTGCAGCATCTGCACGCCAAGCTGAATCGTAAAAATATAGGGCGGCGAATAGGGCGCGCATTGATTGGAGGGATCGGGATTGATCCTGCCGCCCTCCGAAAGCTCACCGGCCTTCTTCACGGCTTCGGCGGCGCGCGCCTTCAGAATGGGATTGTTGTAATCGCCGACCAGCGGAAGAGGATCGCCGCCCCCGTTCGGATGAGGGTCATCCATGGGCCGCCGCAAATTCACCAGCGGTTTCGGCCCTGACTGCATGAGTTCCGGGTCCATCGCGACGCGCGCCCAAATGCCCCCGAAATCGGGAATCGTCGCGGCATTTTGGGCAAGAGTGACGGAGCCGACAGGAACTCCCGTCGCCGCAATTGCGCCGATCATCCCGGCGACGAAATATTTTGGAACTGCGCGCCCCATGCGAGCCCTCACTGCTTTGCGCCAATATATCAGCACATCGGCTACACGGCTCCAAGTGGGATAGGCACCCTGAAAACCTGGTTAAGCCGGTCCGTTCGAGGTCCTGGATTCGCCTCTTCGGAGCGGCCTGACTATTGACCAGGCGCCCGGTAATCGATGCTCTTCAGCAAAGCGGCATCGAGTTCGGCTGCCGTCAACAAAGGCGTCGTCCGGGTCCGGACTGATCCGCTTGCCGATATCGCCGTGGATAGAGCAGCAGCCGCAGCCATATCGGGGATATCCAGGATGGCAATGGCATCGCGCTCACCCAAGCACCAATAAAGCGCCTCGAGCTGCCCATCGACGGCTTTCAATGCGCTTTTCACCGCGGCCGTTCTGCCTGCCGCTTTGTCTTTCCGTAACCCCTTCAGTCCTTCTGCCGTGTACGACACCTCCACGAGAAATTTCGGCATGTCTCGTCCTCCTCATTGGCGAAAGTCTGATGGCGGCAATTGCCGCCATCGCCATTATATTCCGTTGCGCGCCAGCCCGACAACGCCGTTCCGGTTAAGCCACATATGCTGCCCTATCGCCTGCGCAGGACAATGGATAACCTGTCCCGTGGCAACGGCGATGTCGGGGGGGAACATCATGACCATTGCAGCCAAGTCCGCACGCTCCCGCACGCCGAAACCTCTTCAGGTCGCCGCGGCCGTCATCGGCAACGCGCTCGAATGGTATGATTTCATTTGCTTCGGCTTGATGACGGTTATTATCTCCCGGTTATTCTTTCCAGCCGGCAGTCAGTATGCGTCGTTGTTGCTGACGACCGCGACATTCGGCGTCGGTTTCTTCATGCGCCCCGTCGGGGGCATTGTGCTGGGAATCTATGCCGACAGAAGCGGCCGGAAATCCGCGATGCTTCTGGTCGTCGGCCTGATGACGGTCGCCATTGCCATGCTTGCCTTCGCGCCGACTTATGCGGCCATTGGCATGGCGGCGCCCCTCATCATCGTTCTGGCGCGCCTCCTGCAGGGATTTTCCGCCGGGGGAGAATTTGGCAGCTCAACCAGCTTCCTCATCGAAAGCGCGCCACCGCATCGGCGTGGGCTTTACGGGTCTTGGCAAATGGTCGGCCAGGGCTTGTCGGTATTGATGGGGTCGCTTCTGGGAGTCCTCCTCACGCGCGGTCTGTCGCCGGAATCGCTCGACTCCTGGGGTTGGCGGGTCCCGTTTCTGTTCGGCCTGATCATCGGACCGGTTGGGCTTTACATCCGCCGCCATCTCGACGAGCCCGAAATCTTTCTTCAAGAACGAAGGACCATGACGGCCAAACCCGGCTTCGGCACGACGCTCGCCGCCCATGTGCGGGAATTGTCGGTATGCATGGGTCTTGTCGGCGCGCTCACCATCTCGTTCTACGTGCTTCTGCTTTACATGCCGACTTTCGCCAACACGCAACTGCATTTGCCGTTGGACCAGGCTTTCATCGCCCAGTCACTCGGGCTGGTGTGCTTGATCGTGGCCACGCCATTATCGGGAGCGCTTTCCGATTCCGTGGGCCGCAAGCCGATCATGATTGGCGGACTCTTTGTCTATCTCGTCATCACCTACCCGCTGTTCCGTTGGGTGCAGGAGGGTCCGTCTTTTGCGAGATTTGCCATCATGCAGAGCCTGCTCTGCGGCGTGGTCGGGGTGATCGTTGGTCCACTCTCGACAGCCATAGCAGAGCAATTTCCGACCGGCGTGCGGTCGACATGCCTTAGCGTCGGCTACAATCTGCCCGTGATGATTTTTGGCGGCTTCGCTCAGTTCTTCGTGACGTGGCTCATCGAGGCGACCGGTTCGCCGATAGCCCCGGCGTTCTACTTGATGTTCGGCGCGGCTGGCGGGCTCTTAGCGGCGTTCTATCTTGCGGAGCACGCGCATGATGTTCCGTTGCCTGCGCTTGCAGCGCTGACACCGAGTATCGAGGCGGCTTGAACTGCGGCGCTACTGGATCGGTTCGTGCCGGTCGTTCAATTCGATCATCGTGCCCCACGGATCGGAGACGAAGGCCAGAGCATCGCCGGTCTGCGCATTCCGATTGATGGGGCGTTCGATCTTCACGCCGTCGGCCTGCAGCCGCTTCAAGAACGCGTCCAAATTCTTCACATCGAAGCCGATATGATCGAGCGTATGGCCGGCCGTCGGGAGCTGCGCCTTGTCGGCCTTGGCGAAGCGGAGCTGCACCCCGGGAAGTTCCACGACCGGAGCATTGTTGCGGGTCCAGGCATAGCCGCCGAATTCCTTCGCGTACCAGGCCTGCATCTTGGGGATTTCGGATTCGGTCGCGGAGAAATGGATGTGTTCGTTGCGGATCGGCCAAGGCTGGTTCTTGTCTTCCAGGATTTCGATGCGTAAACCGTCCGGCGTGTTGATATAGGCCTGATCAGGACGGCCGGTGGCGCTCTTCTCGGGCACGATGCCTGCGGCTTTCCACTTGGCGAGCGATTCCTGCACATTGCGGACGACGAAGCCGACATGGTTCACCACCGTGCCCGCGGTGCCGCCGCTCGGCGCACCTTGTCCGCGCGTCAGAAAGACAACGACGCCCGGGAACAGCACCACCTCGTTATCGCCGCGCTTGATCACCCTGCCGCCCAAAGCGACGAAGAACTTCTTATTGACCTCGACGTCTTTCGAGTTGAGATGCCAATGACCCATATTCACGCCTGCCTCGTTGGGCGGGTACGCCACCGTCTGCGCTCCCGCTGCCGTGGCCGCAATCGTGAAGGCGAACGCCAAGCCTGCAATCATCGTTTTCATGGCCGTCTCCTCGTCTTTGTGACGCCCGCCAAGGCGTGAAAAATTCGCCTGGAAGCTACCACCCCGTCAGGATGCGCGAAAGTTCAAGTTTCGCGAACCACGGACACTTGGCCGATGACGAAATAGCTTTGAGTTGGGATTCTGGTGACTTTCTTGCTAATCTCCGCCGTATGGATACCAACCGCCGCGCATTCTTTCAGCTCCTCGCCGCCAGCGCCGTGTTCACGCCGACCGTTCGCGCCTGGGCGCAGCAGCTCGCTGTCTCAAACCCAGCTTCGGTGATCGGAAGCGCGAAAGACGCGCTGCAGATCATGGACTTCGAGGAGGCCGCGCGGCGCGCCCTTCCTCCCGCGCATTGGGGCTACATGGCCAGCGGCTCCGATGACGACATGACGCTGAGGGCGAATGTCGAGGCGTTCAAGCACATCGGGCTGAAACCGCGCCGCCTGGTCGACGTGTCGAAGCCTGATCTCAGTACGCAAGTCTTCGGAACCAAGTGGGAGACACCGCTTTACATCTGCCCCGTCGGCGGGCAGCGCGCCTTTCATGCCGACGGCGAGATGGCCACCGCGCGCGCCGCGAAGGCCAGGCACCACACGATGATGCTGTCGAATGTCACGACCTACGCGATCGAAGACGTCGCCAAGACGCTGGGAACCACTCCATGGCAACAGCTTTACATGCCGGTGAAGTGGGACGACACCGAGAAGATGGTGAAGCGCATCGAAGATGCCGGCAGCCCGGTGCTCGTGTGGACGGTCGATCTGCTCGCCGGACGAAACACCCCAACCATGACTCGCTTCGCGCGGAACGACACACGCAACTGTGTCTCATGCCACACCGGCGGACCGGGCGTGCCGATCTTCCGTCCGATGTATGACGGCCTGGAAGGACGCTACAACCCGCCGGATGCGACCTGGGCGACCTTCGACCGGCTGAAGAAATTGACCAAAATGAAAGTCATGCTCAAAGGCATCGATGGCGCGGAAGACGCGGAGCTCGCGGTTCAGCACGGCGTCGATGGTCTCATCGTCTCGAACCATGGCGGCCGTGCGGCGGAAACATTGCGCGCGACGATCGACTGTTTGCCGGAGGTCGCCGCAGCCGTGAGAGGGCGCGTGCCCGTGTTCCTCGACGGCGGCGTCCGCCACGGCGCCGACATTTACAAGGCACTTGCGTCCGGCGCGACGGGGGTCGGTATCGGCCGCCCGTATATCTGGGGGCTGTCGGCGTTCGGCCAGGATGGCGTCGAGCGCGTGCTCGAAATCCTGCGCGCCGAACTGCGGCTGACCATGCAGCAGATGGGCACGCCGACCATCAAGGACATCACGCCTGCGCGGCTGGCGCGCGCGTAGTTCGCCGTCAGTCGAGCTGATCGAAAGCGGTCACTGGGCCTTGACGGGCGGCAGCGTGCCGCCTTCGGCGAGAATCTTCATGTTCTGCAGCGCTTGCGTGAACCTGGCGCGTCGCGCTTCCTTATCCTTCGCCCGCGCCGCTTCGTCCGGCAGCATCGAATTGTCGAAGAACAGCGTGTAGACGAGCTTGGAGGTGGTGGGCGTCAAGGGCCGCGCTTCGACCGTGCCGTGATAAAGGTTGAACGGCGTGCCTTCCTTCGGCGTTTGCGCATAGGTGTAAGAGAGCTCGGTCCGGCCCACGAGCACTTCGCCGTTGCCCACCGAGCGGACGGCGCCAAACTCGCCGTCCTTGCCCGCTATGATCTTGCACCCGGCCGGGACCTGCAGCCATTCGGCGACGTCGCAATATTTGCCAATGCGTTTCCAAACCTCTGCTGCCGGACGGTTGACAGTGACTTCCATCGCAATGGAGGTGTAGGTGGGCGAGGCGACCACGACCGAGCCCTTTGGCGCGGACGGAGCCTGCGCGATGGCGGCCGGAGCCATTGCGGCGGCGGCAAGCACGCAGCCTGTAGCGATCGTCACGAACGGATAACGCATCGGATTCCTCCCAATTAGGCGCGGACAATTGTCTGAGGATAGTGGATATGCCGGGGATTCGCCATCTGGGGGGATGGGCCTGGATCGCTTCTGTTCATCCCAGAAGGGAGGGCGTAAAGCCGCCTCGCCGCAGGACTGCGTCCCGCGATTGCTCCACCAGGCGCCGAATGCGCGCCATGTCCACGCCCACCAGCGCGCCGCGCCATTTTTTGGGCTTGCCGGCGATGAAGACCGAATCGACATGGCCGGGATTCATGAGATTGACCACCGTGCCGAACGCGTTGTTATGCGGCCAAATGTCGAGCGAATCGGCGCGCAAGATCACAATGTCGGCCTCTTTGCCGGGCGCCAGCGTGCCGCATTTGGCATCGAGCTGCGCACATCTTGCCCCTTCGATGGTGGCGAATTCCAACACCTCACGCGGGGTGAGCAGGTTAGGAAGATTCTGCTCGCCCTTGCGGACGCGCTGCAGAATGATCAGGCGCTGCAGATTGAATGCCGTCCGCATGATCCCAAACATGTCCTGGGCGACGGTTGCCGAATGATCGGAGCTGAGACTTGGACGCAAGCCATGGTCGAGCGCTTCCTGAATCGCAGGGAAGCCATGCGCCATCGCCATCTCCAGCGGCGGCGAATGGGAGGTGTGCGCGCCGCTATCCTTGATCAGACGCCAGGCTTCCTCGCTCAGATGCGTGCAATGAATGAATTCGTCGCCGGGCCGCAGCAGCCCCGCGCGTCCAAGCGCCAATAACGGCTCGGAATTGACGCGGATGTGCAGGACGGCTTGGACGCCGGCCTCGCGCGCCGCCCTGAAGCTTTGCGGCTCCACGCTCGTGGCCATGGCCAGGGTCAACAATTGATCCTTGCTGTTGAAATAGGTCCGCTGCAGGCGCGCAATATCCTGCGGAAAGCGACTCCCCGGCCCCACGCCGCGTGAATAAGCGAACACCGCCCTCAATCCCGATTCCTGGAGCGCGGCTATATTGGCATCGCTGTGCTCCGGCGAATGAGCGACCTGGGAGATGTCGACCATCCCCGTCGTGCCCATATCGATCATGGCAAGCGCCGTCGCCAGCACGCCAGCATGAACGTCCTCCGGCTGGTAATGCAGCGTCAGATTGTTCTGGATGTCGCGATTGTAGTCGGGGTCGACCAGACCGTTCGGAAGCAGGCTTCGCAGCAGGCCCTGATAGGAATGGCTATGTGTATCGATGAAACCGGGGATGAGAATGCGGTTGGTGCAATCGATTGCGAGCGCGTCGGTTGCGGCAATGTTCGGCCGGATGTCGCGAAGCTTCCCATCCTCGATCAAGACATCGCCCGCGGCAAAATCGCCGATTCTCCGATCCAGCGTGAGGACGATGCCTCCCTTCAGCAGAATCCGCTTCGCTCTTTGGACACGGGCGAGCTCTGCGCCCGCCGTCTGGGCCAACGCATCGCGAGGCGCCAAAGGGATCCCTGCCCCCGCCGCAAGGCCTGCGCTGGATTTCAGAAAATCGCGACGTGATCGGGACATATCGGACATGGCCATCCCCTCCGATGCCGGCGTGCCAGCCCTGACTATATGCCAGGGCTCATCTTTTGGACCCGAGGAAAACGGGTATACAGGTCTCAAA
>DASQIQ010000480.1:0-2045 GCA_035631495.1 Micropepsaceae bacterium | reverse complement strand
TTTTTCTCGACGCTCTTCACCGGCGTCTCGGGTTTCAGGCCTTTGCGTTCGCGCGCCAATGTTTCCAGCCCATTTTGTTCCCAATCGCCCATCACCGCGCGTTTGGCGAACACATCCCAGCTCTCGCTCCAATCGCCCAGCGTGTAGCCGTGCCAGGGCGGATTGATGCTGAGGGGCGGCAGCCCGAGTTCGTCCCAGATCACCCGCGCGTTTTCCATGAATTCGCGCGCGGGCAAAGCCAAAGGCGGCATCGGATTCTTCAACGTCGCGTCGATCAGCAGGCTTGAGTCGGACTTGCGCACCCCATACTGCGCGCCCTGCAAATTGCCGCGGAAGGGGATGATGTGCACGTCCTCGATTGGGTTGGTGCGATAGGCCAATGACCACAACACGGCATCGACGCTCGCCGGATCGATGTCTTCGCTTACCGCGATCACCACCTTGCCGCAGCCGGCCTGAAAGTTCGCCGCGCCATAGAGGCCGCGCCAAACCTCGATCTTCGGCGTGCCGGGAGCAAACTGCAGGAAGATCACCGGTCTGAGATTGGTCAAGCGCTCATGCATGACCACGCGCTTGATTCCCGTGACCTCCAGCTGGTCGCGCAAATGCGCGAGGAACATCGGCTCATAGGCCACTTTCTTGATGACGCTCGATTCCGACGGCGTCACTTGACTGATGATCGCGACAAAGACGGGCGCGCGCTTCATCGTGATCGCGGTCACCTCCATCTTCATGTTGAACGCTTCCAGCGCGACATAGCCGTTGCTTTCCCCGAAGGGGGCTTCGGGCTCCAGAAATTCGGGATCGATCAGCCCCTCGATGACGATTTCCGCTTCCGCCGGCACGTCGAGATCGACGCTCACCGCTTTCACCATGCGGATCGGCTCGCCCGCAAGGCCGCCCGCGACCGCCATCTCGTCCATATCGATGGCGAGCTTCTGCGGTCCGGTGAAGCAGACGACGGGTGCGCAACCGATGACGATTGCGATCGGCATCTTCTCTTTGCGTTGGTTGTACTTCAGCCAATGGAGATAGCCGCCCGCCCCGCCGGGTCTGGCCACCATGCGCACGGCCAGCCGGTCGGTCGCCTTCAGCGCCGCGCGATAGGTGCCCATGTTCTGGATGCGGCTGTCGGGATCGCGGGTGATGCACAGAGTCGCCGTGAGGTAGGGTGCCGAATCGAATCCCGGCGTCGACACCGGTACGGGAAGAGCGGCAAGCCCGCCGCCCGGCCGCTTCAGCTCTTCGCCCGTCATGATGATCTCTTGGCAGGCGGCTTCATTCACCAGGATAGGCTCAATGGGATAGGCGAGGGCTCGCTCCCATGCTGCGCCGATGTCTTCCACCTTTTTGCCCATGCCGATCGCATAAATCCGTGGCGAGGCTGCGAGCGCGCCCACCACCACGGGCATGTCATAGCGCCACCCCTTGGAGTCGATGACATGTGTGAACAGGAATGCGCGCCGTTCGTCTTCCGGCATGCCGCCGAGGAACTGCCACCGCACCAGGGGATGCAGCTCGGTGTCCTTGTTGATCGGGCGGTCCACCCGCACGAGCAGTCCTTCGCGTTCCAAGGCTGCGAGATGGTCCTGGAAGTCGAGGGGAGGGCGCATCTTCCCTTGCGTGGCGGCTCGGGCAAATCGCGTCGGGTGGTCGGTCATCGATGCTTCATTGAACCCCTTTTCGAAGACCGAAGCCACCCGCAAATTCCAGCCCAAGTCGCATCTAGAATGGAGGGATCCGTGGTCTTTGCAAAGACCGGCCGGAGTGTTTATTCCATCTCCAACGCGTGCATGAAATTGGCGCCGGGCGCAATGCGCGCCTGTGCGAGGAGAAAGCCTGATGTCGGTTAAGCAGGACGATTCCACCGGTTCTCATCGGTACAATCGCCCGAAATATTTTGGTGCTGCCGTCAAACGCACGGAAGACCCAGCGCTCGTCACCGGCCGGGGGCATTTTGTCGATGATATTCGACTTCCGGGCACGCTCCACGCCGCCTTTGTGCGCAGCGCCCATGCCCATGCGAAGATTCGCGGCATCGATGC
>DASQIQ010000479.1:0-3915 GCA_035631495.1 Micropepsaceae bacterium | reverse complement strand
AATCGTCGTTTTCACGCAGTCGCGATTTGCGGAACGGATTGCCGCCGCGCGGGGAAAGCTCGGATTTTCGAATGAGACCAGGATCGTCTGCAAAGACACCCTTTTCGAAGAGCATGGCTCCGACCTGAAAAAGATCACCCGCGTGATGAACCTGCCGGGCTTTCTTTACGGGCGTGACGCATCCTCATTGTCCCGAATATTGGGAACCGCGTTACGTGCTGATCAATTATCTGAAGAGCTTCTTTGCCTGCGAAGCGATCGCCCATGGCCTTGTCAAAAGCGAATTTCTTGCCTGGGTCGATTTCGGCTATTGCCGTGAGGAAAATGTGCTGCCGAATCCGCTGAAATGGGATTATCCGTTCTCCAATAAGATCCATCTTTTCAACATCGCCAGATTGGATTCGCAAAATCTCGTCTCGATCATCAAGACGAACAAAGTCTATTTTACCGGCGGCGCCATCGTCGCGCCGAAAAATCAATGGGGTAATCTGAAACGCCTAATGCAAAACGCGTTCGACATGCTCATCTCCTATGATTTGATGGACGATGATCAAACGCTGTTGCTAATGGCCTATCGCAATGCGCCCTCGCTGTTCGAAACGCATTTTGTGGACGCAGCCAAGACCGGCTGGTTCGTTCTCTTCAAGGACTACAATTTGTCCCCGCCTCAGACTTGAGCGAGCGCAATGGTTTGTTCAGGCAGGAAAGACAATGTCACGGCGTCTCCCTTGGCGACGCCACCAAAGAGTGTGCGAACCAGGATTTCGCCACCGCCGACGGCGACGAGATATTCGACGATTTCACCCAGATAGATTTCCCGCGTCACCTGGCCGGTAAGGCGGTTCTCCGCGCCGTTGGACGCTCCTGTGCCGTCAGTTTTCCCGATCCCAATATGCTCCGGCCGCACCACGAGCGCGACGGGTTTGCCTGCCGCAAGCGCGTTTGGGAAAAAGCACAACACATCACCCATGACGGTCTTCACGCGAGCGACGGTTTCGGCGGTGGCGTTCTGCAGAAGCGATCCATGCAAGAGATTGGTGCGGCCGATAAAGTTGGCGACGAATTCGGAGGCGGGCCGGCTGTAAATGTCCTTGGGCGTGCCGATTTGGGTAATTTTGCCTTTGTTCATCACCGCGATCCGGTCGGAGATGGCGAGGGCTTCCGCCTGATCGTGCGTGACGTAGACGGCCGTGACGCCGGTATCCTGCTGCAGGCGTTTCAATTCGACGCGCATCTGTTCACGCAATTGGGCATCCAAATTGGAAAGCGGCTCGTCAAGCAGCAACAGCCTGGGCTCGCGGGTAAAGGCGCGGGCGAGGGCCAGCCGCTGCTGTTGTCCTCCCGAGAGCTGCGTAGCGGGTCGCTTTGCGAATTCCGCTAGACCCACCATATCGAGAACGCTCATCACTTTTTTCTCGATCTCACGCTCTGCAAGACGCCGGCCGGGTGCCACGCGCAACGGATAGGCCGCATTCTCGAAAACGCTCATATGCGGCCAGATGGCATAGGATTGGAACACCATCCCGATATCGCGGTTATAAAGCGCCACGTTCTTGCCGGTCGCGGAATTGAACATTTCGATTCCGCCGATCAGGATGCGGCCCGTATCGGGCGTCTCCAAGCCGGCAATCGCGCGCAGCGTCGTAGTCTTGCCGCAGCCCGATGGACCCAGCAGCGTGAACAACTCACCCTCGGCGATGTCGAAGTCGATGCCCAGCACGCCGCCGCCGGGCTTTCCTTCGAAGCTGACATATTGCTTCTTGAGATTTTCGACGTGAAGCAACGTTCCCCCTCAGCGCCTTTGAATTAGCGGAAATATTTGTTGAACAGCGCGTTCGCTTCGTCGCGGCTTTGGAACATCAATTCGGGTGTGAACACGGTCTCCTTGAGGCCGTTCAGGCGCGGAACGATCTTGCGCAGCGAGGGATCGGTATCGACCGCTGGATTTGCCGAGAGATATTGCGCCGCGCGCAAGACTTCCTGTCCCTCTTTCGAGAGGGCGAAATCGATGAACAGCATGGCGGCGTTGGGATGCGGAGAGTTCTTCGTCAGCTGAATCGTACTGATGGCGGACGGCACGGTGTCAAGCATCTGCACGTCGAGCGGCGCGCCCTTGGCTTTGCTGATGAGGGGATGATGCGCATAGATCTCCAACGCGAGCTTATATTCGCCTTCGCCCACGCGATCGACCAAAGCCCGGGCGCTTCCCGCGTAATTGACGATGCCTTGGCCTGCGAGTTTCTTCAGATAGGCCTCGCCTTTCTCCTTACCCATCTCGCGCATCACACCCGAGATGAACAGCTCGGCGCCGACTTCGGAATCGGCACGCCAGGCGATTGCGCCCTTCCATTTCGGGTTCAGCAATTCGTCATACGATCTGGGTACCTCTGCGGCCTTAACTTGGCGCGTGTTGTAGGCCATGCCGAAATAGTCCAGGCGTGAGGCTGCCCACATGCCATTCGGGTCGACATAATTCTTCGGGAAACCGACAGCCGACGGGGTGTAGAACGGTTCCACCGCGCCGGCTCGGATGAGCGCTTCGGCCCCGCCGGTGGATTCGAGGATATCGCCCATCACACGCTGGGCGCGCCTTTCGGTCAGGGCCTTCTGCACCAGCGCGCGGCTGTCCCCGCGCCAATACTCGACGGTCATGAAGGGGTATTTTTTCTTGAACGCGTCGGCCATGGGACGTAGGGCCTGATTCTCGATCATGCCGGAATAGAAAACGACTTTACCCTCGCGTTTCGCGCCCGCAAGGATGAGTGAATCGCGATCCGGGCCCCTATAGGTGGCGAGATTTGCGATGGCAGGGACGGTGGCGGCCGAGCCAGTGCCGCACATGCAGAAGAGCGCCGCGATCAACGCAGCAACGGCAAGGGCCACATCGTGGCGCCGGGTCACGATTCGACTGCCTTGAGCTGGCGTGCATTGGCCATGCGGCCCGCACGCGGGGTTACGCCCGATCCGACGCCCTTGGGGAGCGCGAGACGGCCATTCTTGATCTCGATGCCTTCAAAGGGATCGTCGAGCAAGCGATCGAACTCGCCGAGCTCGCAGGCGTAATCGAGCCGGGGCAGGGTGGCGGCAAGATGCATGGCTTGCGCGGAAAGCAGTCGCGAACCGACGGCGGCGCCCATGCGATAGCTCACTTCGCCGGCCTCGCAGATGCGCGCGGCGGCGAGCGTGTTGCGCAAACCTCCAAGCTTGGGAATTTTCAAGCTGACCGCATCCACGATCCGTTCGGAGACCAGCCGCATCACGTCCGTGAGGCTGGCGGCGGCTTCGTCCGCCTCTACCGTCACCGCGACCGAGTCGGTGACCAGCCTGAGGCCTTTCAGATCGTCCGCTGCCACCGGCTGCTCCGCAAGATCAATGTCGAACTCCGCCATGCGGTTGAGCGCGATAATCGCATCCTTGACCGAATAGGATTGGTTCGCATCGATGGTGAGATGCACGCCGTCCCCCACCTGACGGCGGATGGCGCGGACGCGCGCCACGTCCTCCCCCACGTCACCATGGACCTTGATCTTGAGATAGCGATAGCCGGCATCCACCAATTTTTGCGCCTGGACCGCCATCTCTTCCGGCGTCTTGATGGCCAGGATGCGAAGGATGGGGACCGAGTCGCGCAATGTGCCGCCAAGCAATTGGTGCAGTGGAATGCCGAGGATGCGGGCGTTCAAATCGTGCAGAGCACAGTCGATGGCGGCTTTGGCTTGGTTGTTCCCTGCGAGGTCCTTATCGAGGGTCTGCAGGATTTCCTCGACGGCGAAGGAATCGCGTCCCACGATCAGCGGCACGAAACGGCCGAGTGCCGTCATCAGGGTTTCGCGCGTCGCTCCCATATGGGGGGTGGCGGAGCCGTAACCGAAGCCTTGCGCGCCGTCTTGCGCGGTGAGCGTCACCACGACGCCC
>DASQIQ010000478.1:0-2968 GCA_035631495.1 Micropepsaceae bacterium | reverse complement strand
CTGGCACAGCCCGTCGAAGAGCGGCTTGCCGGCCCCCGGCGGCGTGAAGCTCTGTGCCGAAGCGGCGGACGTGATGCCGCAAATCATCAACGCCAAAGCCGCTATGCGTGCTCTTTGACTGATCATGCTTCGCTCCCCATCGATGTCTCTATGAAGACGCTATACCAACGGCGATAGAACCGACAGAAGCTTTCAACTTCTCACGGCGATCTGGCGTTGCCGCCCGGCCGGCAAGAATCCTAATCGTCCTGTCGCGGCAGTTGTCATTCCCGGCCGAGCGGCAACGCCGCGAGGGGAAGGGAATCCACCCCTCGAAATGGATCCCCTTCCCTCGCCTTAGGCTTCGCCACGGCTCGCCGGGGATGACAGGTTGGCTCGTTATTCCCATTCAACTATTACGCGATTTGGCAAGCCGCCTTACCCGTGCCATTACCTCCCATCGCTCTAACCCCAGGCACAAATATGATCATCGATTTCCAGCACCATTACACGCCGCCTTCACTTCTGAAGGGACGCTCCGATGCGGTCTCCGTCGGCATCGACGAACGCGGCAATCCGATGCATCTGTTGAACCCACTGCTCGGCGACATCGATGCCCATGTGCGGATGATGGACCATGCCGGGATCGACGCGGCCGTGCTCTCCAGCATGGTCGGCTTCGACCAGCCCGATCTTTCGATCTGCCGCACCATCAATGACGACATGAAACAGGTTGAGGGCAAACATCCCGGCCGCTTCATCGGGCTTGCCCATGTGCCCGCGTTGAAGCCGGCGGAAGCGGCCGCCGAGCTGAAGCGCTGCGCGGTGGACTTGCGCTTTCCCGGCGTGGTGATCGCTTCCGAGCTTCAAGGCTTGCCGCTCGATGCGGAGGAATTGCGCCCGTTCTGGAAGGCTGCCACGGATCTGGGTCTGTATGTGTTCATTCATCCTTTGCCCCGGGTCATCTCTTGGAACCAGGTCTATGCCGATGACCTCGGGCGGATGCTGGGCTGGGAATTCTCGCTGATGGTGCAGACGGTGCGCTTGATCAATAGCGGGCTGTTGGACGATTTGCCGAATCTCAACGTCCAGTTCGCCCATTTCGCGGGCGGCATCGGGCGCTATCTCGGGCGCGTGCGCGGCTTTCAGCAGCGCGACAAATGGGGCACGTCGGGCGTCAAGGGTCATAACAGACGGCCGCCCAAACCCTTCGATCATTATCTGGAACAGCGTCTCTATTACGATTGCGCCGGATGGGCGGGGCCCGATCATGCCGGCGCCTGGGGCGCGGAATGGGTGCGCTTCGGCATGAACGAAGTGGCGCTGCCGCAAGTGGTCTTCGCGACCGATTATCCGCAAGCGGTGCGCGTGGATCAGGAAGTCGCCGATTATGTCGCCGATGTGCGCGCGCTCGGACCCAATGAGCGCGCCATGCTGGAAGGGCTGAACGCCGAGAAGCTGATCCCGGATGCGCGCGAGCGTCTGGCCAAGCGCAAGACCAAGAAGGCGTAAGTTCAACGCCTTTCACAAGAATGCTATATCTTCGCGCGGCACGGGGGAGTTCCGCATGTGATGTCTGCGTCGACCGCAATGCTCAAGGCCGGGCTCGTCGGGGTCATGACCGCGCTCTTTTCAAGCGTCGCGTTGTCGGCGGAGACACCGATACCGGATTTTTCGTCCGCCATTGCCGGGTGGAGCGCGCAGGGCGTGAACTTTATTTCTCCTCCCAGCGGACCGCACCAGATCACCAATGATCCGGCTCATCGCTATGTGCCCAATGGCAGGAACGAAGCCCGCGAGTTTCGAATCGCGGACCTCAGCAATCCGATCCTGCAGCCCTGGGCGCGCGAAGAGCTACGCAAAGTCAATGAGCGGATTCTTTCGGGAAGGCCCGGCTACACAAGAAGCGTCAGCTGCTGGGCGCTGGGCGTGCCCGAATTTCTGCTGAGCCCGGTGCAGCCGCTCTATTTCCTGCAGACGCCGAAGGAAGTGGTGATGGTCCAGCAAATGGATCAGCAGGTTCGGCACGTCTATCTGAATGTACCGCATAGCGCAGGCGTGACGCCGTCCTGGTACGGCGAATCGGTGGGCCATTACGAGGGCGACACGCTGGTGGTCGATACGATCGGCCTGAACGATGGGACCTGGATCGACAATTACCGCACGCCCCACACGGCGCAACTCCATGTGGTGGAGCGCTTTCATTTGATCGACGGCGGCAAGGTGTTGGAAGTGAACGTGCATGTCGAGGATCCTGGCGCTTTCACCACGCCATGGGATACGATCCAGCGTTTCGACCGCGTCGAATTCGGCCCGATGCTGGAGGCGCCCTGCGCCGAGAACAATCTCAATGTCGGCGATTTGGAGCCAATGCCGCAGGCGAACAGATCCGACTTCTGATAGAGTTCGCATAGCATTTCTTGACAGACACGAATGGAGTGACGCGATGTTCAGATTCACTTCGCTGTGCGTGACGGCAGGCCTGATTTGCGCCGGCGCGGCGCTTTGGCCGGCGCGGGCCGCGGATGGACCTGCGGAAGACATCACGGTTCGCCACTTCCCGACTTATTGGCTGCAGGATCGCACCGCCCAGGATGATTTCCTGCCCCCGCCAAGCGGGTTTGGCCCGGTCGTGGCGGAACTCGGCCATCCCTATGTTCCCAACGGCGCCGGCAAGCAGCAGACCAGCCGCATCGCGGACCTTGCCAATCCCATTCTGAAGCCCTGGGTCATCGAGCAGATGGCCAAGCCCAATGCCGATGTGCGAGCAGGAAAAGTTCCGTTCATCGCACGCGAGCGGTGCTGGCCGACGGGCGTTCCCGGATTCTTGATCTTTGCCCATGCCGCGGGAATGTATGTCGTCCAGACGGAGAAAGAGATCCTCATTATCCAGGAGCTCGATCAGCAGACGCGGCACATCTATATGAATGTGGGGCACTCGAAGAACCCGAAACCTTCATGGTACGGCGAATCGGTCGGTCATTTCGAA
>DASQIQ010000477.1:0-3114 GCA_035631495.1 Micropepsaceae bacterium | reverse complement strand
CAAAATCGCCCGCAAAATTCTCGAGGAGTTGAAATTCGTCATCGATGAGGCGGAGGATGGCGCGGTCGCACTCGATCACTGCCGCCAAAGCATGCCCGATGCGATCCTGCTCGATTGCAATCTGCCGACGATGTCGGGCGTGGATTTCCTGCGCATGCTGCGACGCGAGCCGTCGGGCGCAAAGCCCGTCGTCGTCTTTTGCATGACAGAAAATGACATCGCGCAGGTGACCGAAGCCATCGGCGCCGGCGCGAACGAGTATCTGATCAAGCCCTTCGACAAAGAGATCGTGCAGACGAAGCTGGCGGAAGTCGGATTGATGTAGGGCCGCCGTGACGAAGGGGCAGGAGTTCGAATTTCTCGCCAGCCTCCTGAAACGCCGTTCGGGCCTTTCCCTGACGCCCGAAAAAGCTGAGTTGATCGCCGGCCGGTTGAAAGCGGTTGGGGAGCGGCACGGCTTTTCGACGACCGCCGCGTTGGTGCAGGCGCTCAGAAACGGCAACGAACAACTTGAGCATTCGGTGATCGAAGCGGCGACGACGCGCGACACGTCGTTCTTCCGCGATTCCGTTCCCTTCGACGCTTTGCGCGATCAGATCCTGCCTGCGCTTCTGCGGGCGCGTGCGGCCAACCGGCGGCTGCGCATCTGGTCCGCCGCGGCCGCCACCGGAGAGGAGCCTTATTCGCTGGCGATGGTCATAGGCGAAATCCCGCAATTCGCCGCATGGGAAGTCCAAATCCTTGCTACCGACGTCAGTGCCGACGCGATTGAAAGGGCCAAGGCCGGTCTCTTTAGCGAGGCCGAAGTGCAGCGCGGCCTTCCGTTACGGTTGCTGGCCAAATATTTCCGCAAAGAGTCGTTGGGCTGGCGCATCAGTGACGAACTTCGCAATCGGGTGGAGTTGCGCGTGTTCAATCTGATGGATTGTTTCGCCGGCTTGGGCATGTTCGACGTGATCTTCTGCCGCAACGTCCTGATGTATGTCGAGGCTGCGGCCAAAGCGGACATTCTCAAGCGCCTGGCCAGTTCCCTCGAGGCGGATGGCTATCTTGTGCTTGGGGCCGCCGAAACCATGCTCGGCACATGCGAGAGCTTTACGGTCCTGCCCCGTTTCAGCGGCATCGCCATGAAAGCCCGCCGCGCGCCAGACCTTCGCTCCGCCGGCTAGACCAAACAAAAAGGGCGCGGCCAAAAGGCCTGCGCCCTTTTTCCAGCCCCTTAAGAAATTTACGCGGCGATCTTCTCGTCCGGATCGCGCAGCACATAACCGCGGCCCCAGACGGTCTCGATGTAGTGCTCGCCGTTGCACGCGACCGCCAGTTTCTTGCGCAGCTTGCAAATGAACACGTCGATGATCTTGAGCTCAGGCTCATCCATGCCGCCATAGAGATGATTCAAGAACATCTCCTTGGTCAGCGTGGTGCCCTTGCGCAGCGATAATAGCTCGAGCATTTGATATTCTTTGCCGGTCAGATGCACCCGCGCGCCGTCGACTTCCACCGTCTTGGCGTCGAGATTGACCGTCAGCTTGCCGGTCGTGATAACCGATTGCGAATGACCCTTGGAGCGGCGGACAACCGCCTGGATGCGGGCAACCAGCTCATCCTTGTGGAATGGCTTGGTCATGTAATCGTCGGCGCCGAAGCCCAGGGCTTTGACCTTTGCTTCCACGATGGCATTGCCGGAAAGGATCAGGACGGGCGTCTGCACCTTGGCAAGACGCAGCGTCTTCAGAACTTCGAAACCGCTCATGTCCGGCAACTGCAGGTCGAGCACGATGATGTCGTAATCGTATAGCTTGCCGAGGTCGATGCCTTCCTCGCCCAGATCCGTCGTGTAAACGTTGAAACCTTCCGAACGCAGCATCAGCTCGATGCTGCGAGCCATTGCGCTGTCGTCTTCGATCAGGAGCACGCGCATGAACTTAATCCCCTTGTCCGACGTGCATTTAGGATTTCCCCCTAGGCCGTCGCCGTTAACCGATGACCAACCTTAAACGGAATTGGTTAAAAGGAACTTTCCAGCCGGCAATGAAATGCATCCCTTACTTTAAGATTCCCACCACGGACGTCCGCCAAGCCCCTGACGTCAATATGTCATTGATTCGCTTCGTTAAGTTTACCGCCACTTAAAGCATCTGGTCCAAAATGCTTGTGGAAGGCCGCACGGGGTACTGCTGGCCGCCTGCCGAATTGGGGTTTTCGTGGACGCTTTGATCGAGTCTGTGGACGGGCTGCCCTGCCTTACGCGTTTCGGCCGGGTCGCCCGCGTGGAAGGCCTCCTGGTGGAAGTCACGGGTGCTTCGGGCGCGATTGGCCTCGGCGGCCGGCTGCACATCGTCGGCGCGGACGCTCGCGAAACCCCTTGCGAAGTGGTGGGATTTCGCGACGGAAGAGCGCTCGCGATGCCGTTCGGGCAGCTCGAAGGCATCACGCTGGGCGCCCGCGCCACCTTCGAGGAGCGCGTCTTTGCGATCTATCCGTCAATGGACTGGCTCGGCCGCGTGGTCGATGCGTTCGGCCATGCCACGGACGGGAAGGGACCGCTCGGTTGCGGCATGGCGTCCTACCCGTTGCGGGCGTCGCCCCCGTCAGCGGCGGCACGGGCCCGCGTGGCCGGCAAACTCGATCTCGGTGTTCGCGCCCTCAATGCGTTCGTGACGTGCTGCCGGGGGCAGCGCATGGGCATATTTTCCGGCTCGGGCGTGGGCAAATCGATTCTGATGGCCATGATCGCCCGCAACACCGATGCCGACGTCACGGTGATCGCTTTGGTCGGCGAGCGCGGCCGCGAGCTCAAGGAATTCATCGAGGACGATTTGGGGCCGGAGGGGCTGGCAAAGAGCGTTATCGTGACGGCAACCTCGGACGAGGCGCCGCTGACGCGCCGGCAGGCAGCGTTCGTCGCCATGGCGGTAGCCGAATATTTCCGCGACCAAGGTTTGCACGTGCTGCTGCTCATGGATGCGGTCACACGCTTCGCCATGGCGCAGCGTGAGATTGGACTTTCCGCGGGCGAGCCCCCGTCTTCGAAAGGCTACACCCCGACGGTCTTCGCCGAATTGCCGCGCCTCCTGGAACGCGCGGGGCCCGGCCACGCCGGCACCACGGGGA
>DASQIQ010000476.1:0-2297 GCA_035631495.1 Micropepsaceae bacterium | reverse complement strand
GATGGTGTCGCCTTACGTGTTCCGCGTTCAGGAAATGCAGGTCATTCAGAAGAAGGATGAGGTCCTTTTCCTCTACATGCAGGATCACCAAATCCGCCACGTGCGCCTGAATGCCACGCATCCGGCGAAAGTCACCCCTTCTTGGTACGGCGATTCCATTGGTCATTACGAAGGCGATAGCCTAGTGGTCGATACGATCGGTTATAAATTGGGCCCGGCCCCTGTTCTCGACATGTATGGTTCGCCGTTCAGCGAAGGCCTGCACGTCACGGAGCGCTACCGCCTAATCGATTACGAAGCCGCCAGGGCCGCACAGGAGCGCAATATCCGCGATGCGGGGCCGGTGGCCACAGAACAGGCGGCAACAATCGATGAGAACTACAAGGGCAAGGGGCTGCAGGTCCAATTCACCGTCGAGGACAAGAAAATCTTCAACACGCCCTGGTCGGCCGCGGCGACCTACCGCCGCGCTGCCAGCTGGGTAGAGAATGTCTGCGCGGAGAACATTCACGAATACTACGCCGGAAAAGACACGGTGATCCCAAAAGCGGACAAACCGGATTTCTGAGCGCGTCAGCCTCCGCTACAGCAAACCCAATTGCGTCAACTCGGCGCGAAGCCCATCGGGCAGCTTGGATTTGTCGCTCGCTTTCAGATCGCGCGGCGCATCCTGGGAATCGAAATAGCGCCAACCTTGAAACGCGCGATGAGTCCGCCTGACCGTCGGCACCAATTTCGCATCGAGCACCAATGCGCAATGGGGCAGGCCTTCACGCACCACCGGGCGCAATTCCAAAAGGCGCTGGCGCACCGCGATCTGCCCTTTGATCACCCAATAGAGCGAGCCGCCCGATAAGAGCTCATCGGCGCGTTTGGGCGTCATCCGCGTCACGTGGAAGATTTCCGGCTTCTGGCCCTTCTTCTTGCGCTCCGCGGCGCGCTTCTTCTGCCAATCGGCCAGGTCTTCGATGCTGTCCGCGCCGACACAAAGCTTGATCAGATTGAGCGTCATGGATGCCGAGCGATGAAAATAAAACGGCCGCCGCTTCCAGACCGAAAGCGGCGGCCGTTCAAACGAACTCTTACGGGGTGCGCGATGCCATGAAAGCCGCAAGGTTGACGATGTCCTCGTCGGAGAGCTTTTCGACGACGGGCCTCATCAGCGCCACCGCATTGCCTTTGCGGGCGCCGGTCTTGATGTCGTTGAGCTGACGGACCAAATAATAGGCCCCGCGTCCGGAGAGCCGCGGCACATCGCCGATGCCCTTGAAGTCGGCGCCATGACAGATCGAGCATTGGATCGTCTTACCGCCGCCACCGGTCGTGGCCAGGGTTTCGCCCTTCTTGATGCTGCCGGCCGGCACGAAATCGACGAAGCCGTAATGCTGGTCGCGCAGTTCGGCGCCTTCGCCATCCTCGGCCACTTCGTAGATCATGTTGGGGGCGACCGCGACGGTGCCGCCTTCGCCGTCAAAGAAGCGCATGCCGCCATTGCCGACGTGATTCTTCGGGGCCGTGGCGCCTTCAACCACCCGGATCCATTTCTGCTGGGCGGGCGGGATGCTGGCGAAATATTCCGCGGCTTCTTTCAGCTCTGCATCCGTGATGTCCTTCGCCATTTCGACCATGACGGGGGCGCGATTGTTGGTGCGGTTGCCGTCGCGGAACTCATGCATCTGCTCGGTGATGTAGCCGGCCGTCAGGCCCGAGACGCTGGCGGATTCGGGATGGCCGTTGCCGTTCGGCAGATGGCAGAGCATGCAGGCGCGCACATGGGGTGCCCGGCCGTTCTTGACCGTCGGCGGCATCGCCGGATGCTCGTTCGGGAACCAATCCGGGGGACCGAAGGCGTTGTTGATCTGCACTTGGGTCAGCTTCATGCCGGTGGGCGTACCCTTGGCCTGGAGCAGCTTGGTGCCGTCCGCCGGGGGAAGACCCTGCGGCGCCACAGGATAGGCCCAGCTCAGGGCCGATTCGGCGCCGAACGCCGCCGCGGGCAGCAGGGCAACCAGCGACGCTATAAGCAATTTCCTCATTAAGTCCTCCCGGTTATTCGCAAGGGGCTGAGAATAGCGGCCCGCTCCCCGAACATCAATGTTCAGAGGAGCGTGATCCACCTGTTTGCAAACGGAATTAACGCTGAACCTGGTGCGGTCGAGAAAGGTCGCACTATTCAGCCTTTTCAATCGCTTGGATCAAGGTGCGGACGGATTGGGGCCGTTTGACTCGTAACCGCTATTTTGAGCGGCGTCCGCACCTGAATTCCCGTGCTAGGTTTCCGTGCCAATTCGGGTGCC
>DASQIQ010000475.1:0-14624 GCA_035631495.1 Micropepsaceae bacterium | reverse complement strand
GACGAGATCTGCGGCTGGAATGCGTTGAACGCCATCATCGGCAAGCAGCCCGATCTGTTGCCCGTGACTCCGCCCCGCGCACCGCTT
Source organism: Micropepsaceae bacterium (assembly GCA_035631495.1). GTDB lineage: Bacteria > Pseudomonadota > Alphaproteobacteria > Micropepsales > Micropepsaceae > CAIYRG01. The sequence goes on along the minus strand of DASQIQ010000475.1, from coordinate 14,537 downwards.
CCCGCGATCATGCCGGCAGCGCCTGCGGGTGGCGGACGCGGCTAAACGCTCGTTGCAGGTTTGCGAAAGGGCCTCGTTCGCGAGGCCCTTTTTGTTTGAGCGCTATTTCTTGGGGTGGAGTTCAAGCGGTGCCATCGTCAAACCCAAGGCGGACATCCCTTGCCGAATGACCGTTTCTGGCGAATTCCTGCCATTGCCGGGCGCGGTGCTGAACGTCTGCTTCGGAGAAACTCGGACATTCCCGAGCCTCACCGCGATCGGACGGAAATGACCCAAACCGGTCATTCTTTGCGAAGACCGCGTCGGCGGAGATGCATAAGGGAGCGAAGTAGGCCTACTTCGCAGGCGGCGCGCCCGGCGTGACGTTCCCCACAAAGCAAGGCGTCTGCGTCGAGCCGTGGAGCCTCACCGGGGTGTTCTCACCGGGAACGTTGTAGCTCACTGTGTCGCCAGCGCTTAAGCAACCGATTGGGCTTTGCGTGAGCGTGCGGAAACTCAAGTGCAACGAGTTCCGGTCCAAGCCGATGCAGACCCCGCGCATGTGCACGGTGTATTGGCTGTGGTCGAGCAGGGTGACGACCATCGTGCTGTTGTCGAGCACCTGGGTGGACAGGATGCGGTTGATCTGAGCGCAAGACTCACCTGCTGCGAGCGCCGGGAGGGCGGCGATCGTCAGCGCGAGAGTCGTTAACGCTAGGGTCGTGTACTTTCGTTTCATGGCGCGTTCCCTCCTTCGGGGAAGTTCGCTGTTTCGGGATGGATTATGAGCCGAGAACCCGCCGTGCGCACGGGCAATATTTTTCCGCTCGGTGCGCGCCAGCGGGAATAAAGCGACCGACTCAACTGCAAGCGAATTCGGATTGCCCAAACGGCAGCGGCGTGGCTGCACTGGCGCGGCCTGGTAATTCAATTCCGCGGTCATGGGTCGGGAGCCTTTGAACAGCCCAGCCCGCACCATGCGGCCGAGCGGTTCATGCTAGACCTGCCCCGGCTCGAATGGCTGGATTGGAGCACCCCATCCGTTCGGAGCAAAAAAGGCGAGTGGCGCAAGCTGACCCAAAACGGTCCTCCGTCGCTTTCCGTAATTTGCTGATCAGATGAACCATCGGACCTTGTACATGACCGGCGGAATTGCGCTCATCAACATGGTTGGTGGTTTTCCGGGCGGTTTTGCCGACCGATACCTTATTGGTTTTGCTCACGAGAAAACCGGCAGCGGTGGACGCGCGCTCGCAATCATCGCGGCAACGCTCGCTATCGCCGCACTGGTTATATTTGCGCCAGCTTTCGCACTGATCCGCGGCTAGAAATCCGCTACTTTTGCCGTCGGCACCTGCACATCCTCTTCAGTGCCGTATTTGTGCGGATTTTCGGCGCAGACATCTTCAGGCCAGAGGCTAAACCCCTTCAGGGCCGGGGGGACCTGCGGGCCGTAGGTCACCGTCGCGGACCAGGGCGTGGTGAAAACGTTCGGATCCTCGACGGTGAACAGAAGTTGAAGCCACTTGCCGTGGTAATTGAGATCCACGACCGGCGGATCACCGCCCACCGCGGCGATGGTGTTGTCCTTGAAGGCGCGCTGAATACCCTCTTTGGCCTGATCATAATCGAGCAGCCGATACCGCTCGACAACATGCAAGGCAGCGGTTTGCGGCGTGCCGAACCAGTCGATCATGGCAAACGGCCCAGGCTTGATGGCGATGGTGTCGATGACCAGGGTGTCGCCTTCGTAATGACCGACGGAATCACCGTAATAGGACGGCGTGACCTTCGGCGGATGCGAGCCATTCATGCGCACAGTGCGTAGCTGATGATCCATGTGATAAATCATGGTGAGATGATCGCCGCGGTCGAAAATCTGCAACCCGTTGCTCGACAGCACGAAAGGCAGGCCGTTTGGCCAGCACTGGTTGCGCGGATTGTGAAAGCCGAAATGCGCTTTTGATTCCTCGCCATGTTTCCGCACGATTTCGGCCGCTTCGGGCTTGAGAATGGGATTCTTATAGTCACCCACAAGCTGCGCCACTTCGCTGGAGCCGTCTGGCCGCCGCGAAAGATTGACCAGCGCAGTGGGACCGGAAGGAAGCGCCTCAAAACCGGGCAGCCATTGATGCGCCCAAATGCCCGAGAAGTCCGGAACGGACGCGCCGCGCGGGGCTGCCGACGCGGGCGCCGCCGCAACCGCTGCCAGTACTGCCGCAATGCGCGGAATCTGCCTGAGCTTCATCGCCGCCCTCCATCATGTGCGCAAAACAATGTTACACCGTTCTGGGCGAGCTTTCACATGGTGTTCCACGGACAAAGGTCGGTAGTCCACCCAAGCCCAAACGCGGTATGCGGTTGGGCCCCCGTAAGAGAAAGCCGATTACGACCGCCTTTGGCGATTGGCAGTCATTCTCGATTTACACAGCAAATGACCGAGATGCACTGCTAAGCGGACATGGGCCGAGGGCACCTGGCTGTTTCACCCAATGCTGATGTAGGTCGTTTTCAGCTGGGTGTATTTGTCCAGCGCATGAAGCGACTTGTCGCGGCCGAAGCCCGACTGCTTATAGCCGCCGAACGGCACCTCGATGCCGCCGCCATCGCGGCTGTTGATGGTGACCGTGCCGGCCCGCAGGCTGCGCGCAATTTTGTGCGCCTTGGTCAGATCATTGGTCCACAAATTGGCTTCCAGACCATATTTTGAATCATTGGCAAGCTTCACGGCTTCTTCCGGCGTCTTGAAGAGGATCGTCGAGAGCACCGGCCCGAAGATTTCCTCGCGCGCGATGGTCATGCGGTTCTCGACGCGATCGAAGATCGTGGGCTCGATGTAGAAGCCGCCGGTTTCCTGCCGCACCTGGCGGCCGCCGAGGGTGAGCGCCGCGCCTTCCGCTTTGCCCTTTTCGATAAAGCCGAGAACGCGTTTGGTCTGGGTTGCATCCACCATCGAGCCCATCTGCGTCTTCTCGTCCAACGGATCGCCGGGCGCATAGTTCTTCGCCAGCGCCGTCACTTTCGCCAGGAACACATCGTGGATCTTGTCTTCGACGATGAGTCTCGATGCCGCGTCGCAGACCTGTCCCGAATTGTAGAAGATGCCGTCGGCCGCGCCCTGCGCCGCCGCGTCCAGATCGGGCGTGTCGGCGAAGACGATGTTCGGAGTCTTGCCGCCGCATTCCAGACTCACGATCTTCATATTCGACTCGGCGGAATATTTGAGGAACAGCTTTCCCACTTCCGTCGATCCCGTGAAGGCGAGCGCATCCACATCCGTGTGTCGCCCCAGCGCCTGTCCCGCGCTTTCCCCGAAACCCGGCACGACGTTGAACACGCCGGGTGGCACGCCCGCTTCCAACGCGAGCTCGGCGACGCGCAGCGCGGAGAGCGGCGATTGCTCGGCCGGCTTCAGCACGACCGAGTTCCCCGCCGCAAGCGCGGGCGCGAATTTCCACGCCGCCATCAGCAGGGGAAAATTCCACGGCACGACGGCGCCCACAACGCCCAAGGGCTCACGCGTGATGAGAGCGAGCGCGGTCTTCGGCGTCGGCGCGATTTCGTCATAGATCTTGTCGATGGCTTCGCCGTACCAGCGCACGCATTCGGCCACTGCCCGCACATCGCCGTTGCGTGCATTGAGAATCGGCTTGCCCATGTCGAGCGTTTCGAGCAGTGCAAGTTCGTTGGCGTGTTTCTGAATCAGCTCGGCAAGCTTCACCAACACGCGTTTGCGCGCTTTGGGAGCCTGATCGGCCCACACGCCGGCCTCGAAGGCCGTTCGCGCCGCTTTCACCGCACGATCGATATCCTCGGCATCCCCGGCTGCGACTTTTGCCAAGACGCGCCCGTCGATAGGGGAGATATTGTCGAAGGTGCCCCCAGCGGCCGAGACAACAAAGCGCCCGCCGATGAAGGCTTTGTCGCGAAAACTGATCCGGCCCGCCTCCGCCCGCCAGTCGATTGCCGCGTTCATGCGTTTCTCCTCGGGAAAAGCCCTGCTAAGGCGAAATTAGGAGTTCCCGTATCATAACGGGACCCGGCGGGGGCAGGGGAGAGGGCCCGATGCGCTTACATTTCGGCTTACATTTCTTTGGCCAGGTCGCGACCTTCGCGTATCTGACGCTGACCATGCAGCATGCTCCCCAATTCCATGCCGCCGTGTGGCCGCAATTCTCCATCTACAATCTGGTGGTGGCCAATCTGTGGCCGCTCTATTGGGTGGCCCGCTTCATCGATCCGCTGAGACTCAACGGCGCCTATTGGCGCGTGTTCGAGGTCTCTGCCGCACGAGCGGCCGATCTGCACCACATTGTGCAGTATTTCGCCGGCTAAGCGTCTTTTTAGAGCGCGCTCGCCACGAGCGAGAAAAAGAAGAACGCCGTCCCGCACATGGTCGAGAAGGCCACGAAGGTCGCGAGGTTGCCCCAGCTGTTGAGCGGATGGCGTTCGCGCTCCTGGATCAGGCGTTGAGGCCCCCGCTTTTCCGAGCCCGCGATCAGGGTCACGAAGAAGGGCTGTGGGAGGAACGGCACGCTGAACCGGATGTCGACGGGATAACGGCTCGGCGTGCTTCGCATACGCGATGTGGTCTCGGCAATCGACATAGGGCCTCCCTCGCCGAAAAACGGCGGAAGCGGAGGCTAAGCGGGAATGGTAAACGCGGAGTTGCCAAATAAGGAAAAAGCCAACCTATTTGATCTTGCCTTCCTTGAACTCCACATGCTTGCGGATCTTGGGGTCGTATTTCTTGACCGACATCTTCTCCGTCATGGTCCGCGTGTTCTTTTTCGTGACGTAGAAAAAGCCGGTATCGGCCGCGCTGTTCAGCCGGATCTTGACGGTGGTTGGCTTGGCCATGGCGTCTACCTCATGAATGCAATGCGAAGGGCGGCTAACCTACTGAGCCGCCCTTCCAAGTCAAGACATGCCAAAGCGTGAGCAAAATGAAACTGCCGCCGGCGCCTCAAGAGCATTGAGGCGTCGAGCGGCAGTTCGAAACAGGTAAAACTATTTCAGTGTTACCAGATAGGCGATGGCGTCTGCTTCATCCTGCGGATCGGAGAATCCGGGGAAGCCCATCTTGGTTCCCGGAACCTTCTTCTGCGGGCCCATGAGATAGACTTGCAGGGTCGGCACGTCCCAGGTCAGGTTCGCCATCATCATGGCCGGCGAATACATATAGGCGGGAGCCGTCGCGGACTTGCGTCCGACCACGCCGAACAGATTGGGGCCAATCTTGTTCGCCGCGCCCTTTTCCGCCGTATGGCAGACGCCGCAATTGTCCATGAACACTGCTTGACCGTTTTTCGCATCGCCCTTGGGCGCTGGGGCGGCCTGTGCCCCTCCGATCACCAGAACGAAACCAGCCATTGCGATGCTTGCCGTCAGGACAGGCACCACTTTTGTCAGAATCCGAGTCACGGGAACTCCCTCGATTTGTGTTTCCGTTATGACCGAACGGTCATAATCCAAGCATTAGCATAAAACCCTGTACTGGTGGCAAATTGAAGGCGGGACTATAGCGACACAATGACCGCCCTCCCGCGCCGGGGGATAAAGAAGGGCACCGGGCGGCCCGGATCAGGGCCGTCGGCCAACCGGGCCTCGACCTCGTCCAGAATACAACGTGTGATTGGCAGGATTTCGGCCGCCCTCGCCTCGGTGAAGGTCAGCCAGAGGGGCTTTAGCAGCTCGCCGCTAGCCGCCGTGGGGTCGAGGGTTTCGGCGATATCTTCCGCATCGGCCAGGAAAAATCGGGCATCGAAGCGCCTCGGGCGGCCTGGCGGGGTGATGGCGCGGGCAACGAAATCGAGGGTTTCCAGTTTCGGGATGACCCCATGCGAGAAGAATCGCCGCCATATGGCAGAGCGCGTGCCGGGGAGGGCGTCCTTCCGCTCGCCCACGAGGTAGCCCGTTTCCTCGAAGGTCTCCCGTATGGCGGCAAGCGCCAGCCCGCGCGCCCTCTTAAGTGAGGACCCCACCGCGACTTTGCTGCGGATTTCCGGGCGGAGGTCGGTTGGTATCGCCACGCGCAAATCGCCGATATCGACCCCGCCGCCCGGGAAGACAAATCGCCCCGGAAGGAATGCGTGTTTGCGGTGGCGTTCGCCCATCAGCACGCGGGTCGCGTGTTTGCCTCGTTGGACCAGGATCAGCGAGGCTGCGTCTTTCGGTTTGGATGTGGGCCAGCGCGGGCCGTCATCCTCGAAGAGGAACGGATTTTCCTGTCCTGGCAAATCGTCACCGTCTCTTTGGCCTCTGGCGCGACGTAGAGCGAGTTTGTGCTCGCGCCGGCCGTGGCTCCCGTTCGGCGGCTTCCGCCAATTCGAAACGCAATCCGCCGGTCAGAGGCGCCGCTTCCGCCAATCTCACGCGAACCATATCGCCCAGCCGATAGGTCGTGCCCGACCTGTCGCCGACCAGGGCGTGGCGTTTCTCATCGTGGCGGAAGAATTCGGCCCCCAACGATCGCATGGGCAGCAGTCCATCGGCGCCGGTCTCTTTCAGTCGCACGAACAGACCGAACCGCGTCACGCTGGCGATCCGCGCATCGAAGATTGCGCCGACGCGATCCTCCATGAATGCCGCGACATAGCGATCGACCGAATCGCGTTCCGCCGCCATGGCGCGGCGCTCGGTCATGGAGATGTGTTCCGCGGTTTCGCGAAGGCGCGCGACTTCCGAATCCGAAAGGCCATTGTCGCCGAGCTTCAACGCGCGAATGAGCGCGCGATGCACGACAAGGTCGGCGTAGCGCCGGATGGGCGAGGTAAAATGCGCGTAGCGTGCGAGGTTCAATCCGAAATGGCCGACATTCTCGGGCGCGTAGATCGCTTGCGCCTGCGTGCGCAGCACGACGTCGTTCATGACCTCTTCATGAGGCGTGCCTTTGGCGCGCGCAAGGATGCGGTTGAAACTGGCGGGCTTGATCACCTGGCCTTTGGCGAACGGAATACCGATGGTCTTCAGATAATCGGAAAATGCGTAGAGCTTTTCCTGGCTGGGCTCATCATGCACGCGATAGATCAGGGGCTGGCGCGCCTTCTCCAGCGACTCGGCCGCCGCCACATTGGCCATGATCATGAACTCTTCGATCAGCCGCATGGATTCCAGTCGTTCGCGATAGGCGACCGACGCGATCTTGCCGTCGGCGCCGATGATGATGCGCCGCTCGGGAAGATCGAGATCGAGCGGGGAACGCTCATCGCGCGCCGCTGCGCGCGTGCGATAGGCGGCCCACAAAGGCTGCATGATGTTCGCCTGCAGAGGCGCCAATCGCGCATCGGGTTTGCTATCGAAGGCGCGCTGCGCGTCGCCATAGGTCAGGCGCGCCGCCGAACGCATCAACCCACGCAGGAATTCGTGGCGCCGCTTGACCCCATGTGAGTCGAACACCATGCGCACGGCGAGGCAGGCGCGCCCCTCGTTCTCGCGCAAAGAACAGAGATCGGCGGACAAGGCCTCGGGGAGCATGGGCACGACGCGATCGGGGAAATAGACCGAATTGCCGCGTTTTGCCGCTTCGCGGTCGAGGGCAGAGCCCGGTGTCACGTAATGCGCGACATCGGCGATGGCAACGATGACGATATGGCCGCCTTTGTTGGACGGATCGGAATCGGGCTCCGCCCACACCGCGTCGTCATGATCGCGCGCGTCTTCCGGATCGATGGTGATGAGCGGAATCTTCCGCAGGTCGGTGCGGCCTTGAATGCCGACCGGTTTTGCACTCTGTGCCTCTTGAAGCGCTTCGCGGGGAAATTCGGTCGGAATGCCATGCGCGTGAATGGCGATCAGGCTGACGGCCTTGGGATCGTCCATCGACCCGAGCCGTTCGACGATGCGCCCCCTTGGTCCGCCGATTCCGTGACGCGCCGTGGGTTCGGCGAGTACGAGCTCGCCGTTCTTGGCGCCTGACAATTCTTCCCGCCCGATGACGAGGGCATAGCGCGTCTTGCGGTCGATGGGTTCGATCCGCGGGGGGTGGCCTTGCTCCAGGCGAAGCACACCCAGGACCCTATGGGCGCTTGCACCCAATTGTTTGATGATTCGCGCTTCGTAAGGGGTGGCGCCGTCCTTGGTCCGAGCGATGCGGGCGAGCACGCGCATCCCCCGTCCGGGAGCCGAAGTCTCCTCGCGTCCGGGCAGAATCTGGATGGAAGGCGCCGGGCCATCGCCCGCCCATTCCACGGGCCGCCCAAGGGGTTCCCCGTCCGGGTCTTCGCCGAAAATCTCCAGCACCGCCACTTCAGGCAGGGCGCCCGCCGGGACCAGGCTGCGCTTGCGGCCGCGCTCGATCACCCCTTCTTCGGCCATGTCCGCGAGGATCTGTTTGAGGAGCTTGCGTTCCGCACCCTTGACGGCGAGAGCACGCGCAAGGTCGCGCTTCGTATCGCCCGGATGGTCGGCGAGGTGGGCGAGAATCGCTTCGCGCGAAACGGCGGGTCGGGAGGTTTGTCGGGGCTGTTTGGCCAAGCTGTTCTCGATTTCACGAATCCTTGAGCATAATGACTAATTAAGACAGGCCGTCAGCATCATGTTTGGCGGCCTTTTCATTGCTTTCCGCCGGCCCGGAGTGATAAACCTAGCAAATCCCTGCAGGTTGGACCGCATCGGAAAAAGGAACGGGGCATGAGCATGACGCATAAGTCGTATTTGAGGACGTTGGCGGCAAGCCTGTTGGGCACCGCATTATTCATCGCGGCGCCCGCGAGCGCGCAGCAGGTCAAGGCCGACGAGATCGGCGGCGTGGTGACCGGCGCGAAGGGCCCGGAGGCGGGCGTCTGGGTGATCGCGGAAACCAAGGATCTTCCCACCAAATTTGTGAAGATCGTGGTGACCGACGATCAGGGCCGGTTCCTGATCCCGGGTCTGCCCAAAGCGAATTACGATGTGTGGGTCCGTGGCTACGGCCTTGTCGACTCGCCCAAGACGAAGAGCGCGATCGGCAAGAGCGTGGCCCTCAAATCCGTGGCGGCGCCCAACGAAGCCGCGGCCGCAGAATATTATCCGGCCATCTATTGGTATTCGATGGTCAACATCCCGGCGGCCAATCTGTTCCCGGGAACCGGCCCAAGCGGGAACGGCGTGCCCGTGACGCTGAAGGATCAGGGCATGTGGCTTCGCTACATGAAGACCGACAGCTGCAACTCCTGTCACCAGCTGGGTGACAAGTCGACGCGCACGCTTCCCGCCGCCCTTGGCCATTTCAACACTAGCGCCGAAGCATGGGAACGCCGCATCCAGTCCGGTCAGGCGAGCCCACTGATGGTCAATGGCATCGGCAATTTTGACACCGCGCGCGCACTGCAGAACTTCGGCAATTGGACCGATCGCGTCGCCAAGGGCGAACTGCCATTCGCGAAACCGAACCGTCCCGCCGGCATCGAGCGCAATGTGGTCATAACGGAATGGGATTGGGCGACGCCCCAAACCTATCTGCATGACGAGATCGCGACCGACCGCCGCAATCCCACTCTCAATCCGCACGGTTTGATCTACGGGTCGCCCGAGGCGAGCTCGGACAACATTCCCTGGCTTGATCCGGTCGACAACAAGTCCGGCTTCTTCAAGACCGAATGGCGCGATCCGAAATTGCCGTCCACTAAGACCGGACCGCAATTCAACGATTCACCCTATTGGGGCAGCGAAGCGATCTGGGACAGCCACACCGAAGTCCACAATCCGTGGATGGACCAGAATGGCCGCGTCTGGCTGACGGCCAAGATTCGCCCGGCGAATTCAGAGCCGGCCTTCTGCAAAGCGGGTTCGGATCATCCATCCGCAAAAGCATACCCGCTTGCTCGCTCGGGACGCCAACTCGAGGTGTACGATCCCAAGACGAAGAAGGCGACGCCGATCGACCTCTGCTTCTCGACGCATCATCTGCAGTTGGACAAGAACGATGTGCTGTGGTTCTCCAGCGGCAATACCAATGATGACGTCGTCGGCTGGTTCGACGTCAAGAAGTGGGATGCGACGCATGACGAAGCGGCAAGCCAAGGCTGGGCGCCGTTTATCGTCGACGCCAATGGCAACGGCAAAGTCGACGATTATGTCGGCCCGAACGATCCCGTCGATCCGAAGAAGGACAAGCACGTCAAGGTCGGCTTCTACGGCGCTTCGCCAAATCCGGCGGACGGCACAGTGTGGGCGTCCTATCTCGGCTTCCCCGGCGGCGCGGCCCGCTTCGATCCCAAGACCAAGCTGACCGAATATTATGAAGTCCCCTGGAACGATCCGAAGAATCCGGATTCCGGTTTCAGCCCGCGTGGCATGGACATCGACAGCAACGGCATTGCCTGGTTGGCGCTGGCGAGCGGTCAGATGGCGAGCTTCGACCGCAAACTCTGCAAGGGTCCACTCAACGGACCGGTCGCGGCGACCGGCAAGGCCTGCCCGGAGGGGTGGAAGCTCTACACCATCCCAGGCCCGCAATTTAAGGGCGTGGCGATGAAGGGCGGCAGCGCCGAATCGCCGTATTACGACTGGGTCGACCAGTTCGATACGCTTGGGCTTGGCAAGAACGTTCCGATCGCGACCGGCAACAATTCCGACGCGCTGTTCGCGCTGGTGGATGCGAAGTGGGTCACGATGCGCGTGCCATATCCCATGGGCTTCTTTGCGAAGAACATGGACGGGCGCATCGACGATGCGAATGCCGGTTGGAAAGGCAAGGGCATATTCTCGACCTATTCGGGCCGTTCCGCGCCGCATATCGAAGGCGGCAAGGGCCAGCAGAGCAAGGTCGTGCACTTCCAGCTCAGGCCCAACCCCTTGGCGGATTGAGCCTGTCGTTTTGAGCAGTCTGAAGGCGGGTGTCACGAAAGTGATACCCGCCTTTTGCTTTTGCTTCACCCTGTTTCGCGAACCGGCGCTCTCGTTCTGTGACGGCAAATGCGCTATAGATAATGCTTCGGATGATGCTTCACCCCTACGCCTTGAGGTTCACACCTAACGCCATGAGGGACGGACAAATGAGAATGAGAACAGCCAGCGTCAATATGCTGAGTACGAGTTTTGCGGCGCTTCTATGCGCGGCCGCGGTCAATGTGGCAGTGGTCCAGCCGGCCGCCGCCCAACAGGTGCGCGTGGACGCCGACGACATCGGCGGCGTTGTCACCGGCGCGAAAGGCCCCGAGGCGGGCGTTTGGGTGATTGCGGAGACCAAGGATCTCCCGACGAAATACGTCAAGATCGTCGTGACCGACGATCAGGGCCGCTATGTCCTGCCCGACCTTCCGAAGGCCAATTACGACATCTGGGTTCGCGGCTATGGGCTCGTCGATTCACCGAAGGTGAAATCCGCGCCCGGCAAGACGCTCGACCTCAAGGCCGTCACGGCTCCGAGCCGCGCGGCGGCGGCGGAATATTATCCGGCGCAATATTGGTATTCGATGATGAAGCTTCCGGCGGCAAATCTTTTCCCCGGAACCGGACCTTCCGGCAACAACATGTCGCAGCAGATGGCCGATCAAGGCATGTGGCTGCGCAATATGAAGACCGACGGCTGCGTCGGCTGCCATCAGCTCGGCGACAAGGCGACGCGCACGATTCCCGCGGCGCTCGGTCATTTCAACACCGGCTCGGAAGCTTGGGAACGCCGCCTCCAATCCGGTCAGGCCAGCGGCCCGATGATGGGCGCCATCGGCCGCTTCGACACGCAGCGCGCATTGGCTCTGTTCGGCGATTGGACGGATCGCATCGCCAAGGGCGAACTGCCGAAATCCGATCCGCCGCGTCCGGTGGGCATCGAGCGCAATTTCGTCGTCACGGAATGGGACTGGAATACGCCCAAAGCCTATCTGCATGACGAGATATCGACCGACCGCAACAATCCTTCGGTCAACGCGCATGGCATCATCTACGGATCGACGGAAGCGAGCTCGGATTTCATTCCGTGGCTTGATCCGGTGGACAACAAGTCGGGCCTTCTGAAGACCGAATATCGCGATCCCAAGACGCCCACGTCGAAAGACGATCCGATCTATGCCGACTCGCCCTATTGGGGCAAGGAGCCGATCTGGGACAGCCACACCACCGTCCACAATCCGATGTATGACAGCCAGGGACGTCTTTGGCTGACGGCGCGGATTCGTCCGCAGAACAATCCGGCGTTCTGCAAAGCGGGCTCCGATCATCCGTCCGCGAAGGTGTTCCCGGTTGCCCGTTCCGGACGCCAAGCCGAGATGTTCGACCCCAAGACCCGTAAGATCACCATGGTCGATCTCTGCTTCTCGACCCACCATCTGCAGTTCGACAAGAACGGCATGCTCTGGTTCAGCTCGGGCGGCGGCAACAATGAAGTCGTCGGCTGGTTCGATGCGAAGAAATTCGATCAGACCCATGACGAGCAAGCGAGCCAAGGCTGGGCGCCGTTCATCATCGACACCAACGGCAATGGCAAGCGCGATATCGGCTGGGTTGAGCCGAATGGCAAGATGGATCCGACCAAGGACAAGCGCATCATCACCGGCCTCTACAGCGTGTCGCCCAGTCCGGCGGACGGCACGGTGTGGGGAACGGTGCTCGGCTTCCCGGGCGGCATCGTGCGCTACGATCCCAAGACGCAGCTCAGCGAGATGTATGAAGTCCCCTGGAAGAACGCCAAAGTGACGCGCGGCGGCTTTGCTCCGCGCGGCGGCGACATCACCAGCGACGGCGTCTTCTGGACGGTGTTGGCAAGCGGTGATTTCGCAAGCTTCGACCGCCGGCTCTGCAAGGGCAAACTCTCGGGTCCGGCTTTGGCCGACCCGCAGAATCTCTGCCCCGAAGGCTGGAAGCTCTACCCGATGCCTGGGCCAGAATTCGAAGGCCTGCCCAAAGGATCGCCCGGTGCAACCGCCGAAGCGCCCTATTACAATTGGGTCGACCAGTACGACACGCTGGGTCTTGGCAAGAACACTCCGATCGCCACCGGCAATGAATCGGACTCGCTGGCGGCCCTCGTGAATGGCAAATGGGTCGTGATGCGCGTGCCATACCCCATCGGTTATTTCGCCAAGGGTATGGACGGCCGCTTCGACGACATGAACACCGGTTGGAAGGGCAAGGGCCTGTGGTCCACCTTCTCCGATCGGGCTGCCACCCACATCGAGGGTGGAAAAGGCCAGATGAGCAAGGTCGTTCACTTCCAGCTTCGCCCCGATCCGCTGGCGAAATAGTGCGGATTGACGTTGGTTAAGGCGAAGGCGGGTTCCGGCACGGTGGAATCCGCCTTCGTTTTTGAGTAAGTTCGCGGTTCGCCGAAACGGTCTTATCTTCGGCGCCATCCGCCATAGACGATCAGCACCATCCTAAACGCTATGAGGGAACCAAAAATGAGGACGAAGAAAGCAGCCTGCGTCGGCATGTTGAGCGCGAGTTTTGCGGCGCTGTTGTGTGCCGCCTCCGCGACGACTGCCACGGCCCAACCCGCCGCTGGAGCGCAAGTGCGCATCGATGCCGACGATATCGGTGGCGTCGTCACCGGCGCGAAGGGGCCTGAGGCTGGCGTATGGGTGATCGCCGAGACGCGCGATCTGCCGACCAAATACGTCAAGATCGTCGCGACCGACGATCAGGGACGCTACGTCCTTCCCGATCTTCCCAAAGGGACCTACGACATTTGGGTGCGCGGCTACGGCCTGGTCGATTCTCCGAAAGTGAAAGGCCAGCCCGGCAAGATTGTCGATCTCAAATCGGTGCAGGCTCCAAACCGCGCGGCGGCGGCGGCGTATTATCCGGGCAATTATTGGTATGCCATGATGAAGATCCCGCCCGCGAATCTGTTCCCGGGCACGGGCCCGCAGGGCAACGGCATGTCGCCGACGCTGAAGGATCAGGGCCAATGGCTGCGCTTCACCAAGACCGACGGCTGCGGCCATTGCCATCAGCTGGGCGATCTGGCGACGCGGACCATTCCGGAGGCGATCGGCCATTTCAACACCAGCGCCGAAGCCTGGGAGCGCCGTCTTCAATCCGGACAAGCCGGCCGCAACATGATGGAGGAGCTCGGCAAGTTCGACGTGCAACGTCAATTGGGATTCCTCGGTGACTGGACCGACCGCGTCGCCAAGGGCGAGCTGCCCAAGACCGATCCGGCGCGCCCCGTGGGCATGGAACGCAATATGGTCTTGACCGAATGGGACTGGGCGACGCCCACCATGTATCTGCACGACACCATTTCGACGGACAAGCGCAACCCGACGTCAAACCCGCACGGCCTGATCTATGGTGCGCCGGAAGCCAGCTCGGACTTCATCCCGTGGCTTGATCCGGTCGACAACAAGTCGGGTTTGATCAAATCGGAATTTCGCGATCCGAAGACGCCGACGACCAAGACCGACATTATCCTGGCGCCCTCGCCCTATTGGGGCAATGAGCCGATCTGGGATTCACACACCGAAATCCACAATCCCATGTACGACGAAAAGGGCCGCGTATGGCTGACGGCGAGAACCCGTCCGGCGGCGACGCAACCGGCCTACTGCAAGGCGGGCTCGGATCAACCCTCGGCGAAGATCTATCCGAAGAACACCTCCAACCGTCAGGTCGAGGTGCTCGATCCCAAGACGCAG
>DASQIQ010000474.1:0-4506 GCA_035631495.1 Micropepsaceae bacterium | reverse complement strand
CAGCCTGCCGCAGTCGAATACGTATAGCCGCAGCGCATTGGGCGGCTGAGCCTTTCTGGGCTGCGCTATCCCAATGGGCGACGCTGCAAGAAGCGCCGCTATCGCGACGATGATCAGGCGAAATATTCTGCAGGTCATGATCGCTCCTCCTAATATTTCCTTCCCCCCTTGAGGGGGAAGGTGGCGCGAAGCGCCGGAAGGGGGGCGTGCCGGCGGCACGATGACTCAGAACCCGCCGTAGCCCCAACCGCCATACTTGTCGCAGCCGCCGGGATAGGTTTTCGCCGGGCGCTGGATTTGCGCCTGGCTTGCCGGTCCGCTGTCACCCGCCGCGATTCTCTTCAGCAGCGGATTTGCCTGAAGCTCTCCCAATGTTTGTCGGATCTGGCTTTGGTTCTGTGAAATCTCCAATACCAGCTTGCGGCGCATGGCAGCGCCGAAATCCTTGAATTTCTTGACCACGACGAGAAAGGAGCCTTTTCCCGCAACCACGCAGGCGGCGTAATATTGATCGAGATCGGGGACATAGCCCTCTGCGTTCTCGTCCATGATGGGTAGGCCATTGACGGTGATGCCGTTATTGGCGGTGGTGTCGTGGATGTGCTGCAGCGAAACACCGTCATTGTTGGGGCCATCACCCGATACGTCGATCACTTTTCGCGTGGCGACGATTTTCCCATCGCTTTCGTTGAGCATGAGGGTGGCGCGTTCCAGCGCCCCGCTGATCGAGGTGCGCGTGCCGGGCGTGCGCGGGATGGTGCGGACTTTTTCGGCCAGGGCCGTGGCGCTCGCTTCATCCTCCACAAAGGTCCAATCGAGCACGACCCGGTCATAATTGGGGCTCGACCAATCGAGCATGGCGACCGCAATGCGCCCCAGCGCGCCGCCCTTGATCGCCTTGACGACGTCCGGATCGAGAAAGACTTCCGCGATTCCCTCGCGCTCAAGCTGCTCCTCTTCATCATTGATGCTGAGCGACACGTCGGTGGCGATCACGAGCTTGACGTCGACCTTGACGGAGCCCGTGGGCTGAGCGGGGGCAGGCAGGGTCGCGAGCGCGGCCACCAGCACGCCCAGCAGGGCCAGCTTCATCCGGCCACGGAACATATTCCCGCGCGTTTCCGCCCTCATGGTAAGTCTTCTTGGAACGTTTCCCAGCGAAGCAGACGATAACCCGCCACGCTCGAAGCGGCAAACCGATGATCGTACCCAAGGGGAAGGCGGCCCCCGGGGCGATCACACGCTCATTTGGGCGCGTCTATGGTGCTGACATGGGCTGCGACCACGTGCCAACCGTCCGGGAATCGAACCCAAGTCTGCATTTGACGGCCCACTTTACCGGGCTGATTGGCACGATACGTTAGCGTCGAGGCCACGGCGTAATCGCGCCCGTAGGTCGTGATAACGGTCTTTGATAATGTTCGTGGGGGATCAAGCGGGCGCGCGGCAGCGCGGAAGCCCTCGATTTCCTTGTAGCCATAAAGATTCTCTGCTTGGCCGTAGCGAATGGTGCGCGGGTCGTCCCGGAAGGTTGAGTTCAGGATGGCGATGTTTCCCGCGTTGACCGCGTCATTGTACCGATCGTACGCCGCCTTCACCTCGGCAACGATTTCGGGCAGGTCGATCGCCATTGCTGCGGCAGGCGCGCTCGGTCGTTGGGCCAAGAGTGGTTCAGAGCAGGCTAGGATGATCAGTGCGACAAACCACCAGACTTTCATGAAGTCCTCCCATAGATCGAGCAATCGCATCTATCTTTATCGCGGATTTGACTTTCCCTTCCAGCCGCGATGCGAGCTGTAAATTATGGGATCAGGATTTCGATGCACAAGCATGATGCCCGGCGCTGGCGAACTCATGTCCCGCGTTCCCCGTCGACCCAGGTCACACGCACCCGCCCGCGCTCGACGAGCTTGACCGTATAACCGGCCCGTCCGTTCTTGGCCTCAACCCAGGCAACCATGGCCTTGCCGCCCTGTTGTTCGGCGATTCCGATCGCTTGGTTCATGTCGATCCCGAGGCGAGGCACGATGCGAACCATATCTGACGGGCTTCCTTCGAATCGCTCCCCGCTCAGCAGAGCGCTCAGTACGCCCGCCGGCTCGCGCGGGCCGACTTGGCGCGTGCGCGCATCGACGCTCACCACCTCGATTCTGTTGCCGGCGAGAAGCGTGATGTCGTAGACGCCCGGATCATTCTGCAAGCAGCCCATTTCTTCGTCTTGCCGGTAATCGGCATCGATAGCTCTGCCGTTACCGCCTTCAGCCGTCGCGATGGCCTCACCAAGCGATACTCGCGCGGCTTGGAAACATGCGACCTCGCGCAAAGGCTCGAAAATGCCCAGATGCTCCGCGCAACCCGCAAGGCCCAGAAGGGCGACGGCAAACAATGGGGCCGAAGAGCGCATCCGAATCATGACTAATCCTGTCTCGAGAGATGGAAGATAGGCTAATCCGTTCGCGGCAAGACCTCATTGATTTGTCTCAACCGCCTCAGGAGGCACCAATGCCCGCTGCTGGCGAAATTACGCTCACAAAGCGACCTTACCCATTCGAGAGGCCGAGGGATGGGGCACGCTGCCTCGATGTGGTCGAGCCATGAGTCGCGGCCTGCACCGCATCAATTGATTCGCTCGACCCGCGTCCCATCTGCGTGCGAATCACCTCCCGCATTGGCGTTTGCCCATTTTTCCATCACCTGCCGCTCTGACTCGCAGGAAAATACTGGCATCGGTGAAATCACCTGTGCAGAAACCCAATACCGGCTTGCATTCCCATGGCTGTGCGAACCCTGCTTCGCTATATGTCGATGATCTGAGGGCGCACAGAAAAGGGGTTGCCATGAGCAAAGCGAATTTCATCCAAGCCGTCGCGAAAGAGGGCAAAGTCAGCAAAGCGGACGCCAAGCGGGCCGTGGAATTGGTGTTCGATTCCATCGCAAGGAGCCTCAAAGGCGTGAAGGGCGAGGGCAGGCTCCAGATTGGAACCTTCGGCACCTTCGTCACGTCCAAGCGCGCCGCGCGCATGGGGCGCAATCCCCGCACCGGCGAGGCGATCAAGATCAAGGCTTCCAAGAGCTTGCGCTTCAAGCCGTCCTCCCAGCTCAAGAAAGCAGCGGGCTGCTGAGTCATTCGGCTCCGTCCAAAACAAGGCCCGTGGGTCGCGCCGCGGGCCTTTTCGTTTGCGTCGCGAAGGTGTAGCTCGCGGCAATGTCTCTTGGTTTTGCCCGCCTGCGGAAACAGATAGCCCCGTTCGACCCCGAACGTGCCAAGCGCACCCTTGGCGAACTGGAAGCGGTCGCGCCGGACCTCCAGCCGTTTCGCGCGCTGATCGGTTCTGCCGCGGGCAACAGCCCCTATCTTGCGCGGCTGATGCTCAAGGACACCCCCTATCTCGCCCAGCTCCTGGCGGACGGGCCGGCGCCGTCTCTCGCGGCCCTCGAAGCCGAAGCGCTGGCCATTGGCGGCGAAAGTGATTTTGCGCAGGCCATGCGCCGGCTGCGCATCGCCAAACGCCGCGCCGCGCTGGCAATCGCGCTGGCCGACATCGCGGGAATTTTCGATCTCGACGGCGTAACGGCTGCGCTGACGCGCTTTGCCGATGGCGCGGTCAAGGGCGCGCTGCGGTTCCTCCTCGCGGCCGCCGCGAAACAGGCGGGGACACCCCCCGACGCGCTGGAAGAGGCCACAGGCCTGATCGTTCTGGCTATGGGCAAGATGGGCGCCTTCGAGCTCAATTATTCGAGCGACGTCGATTTGATCGTCTTCTACGACGAGGAGCGCTTTCCTTTCTCGCGCGGCGGCGAAAAGCGCATCGCCGCGGTCGATCTGGTCAAGGGCCTGATCAAGCTTCTCGGTGAGCCGACCGCGGACGGTTATGTGTTTCGCGTCGATTTGCGCCTGCGTCCGGATGCGGGGGCCACTCAGATCGCCATTCCGACAGCCGCGGCCGAGCTTTACTACGAGAGCATGGGCCAGAACTGGGAACGCGCCGCCTGGATCAAGGCGCGTCAATGCGCGGGCGATGGGCAAGCCGGTGCGCTGTTCCTGAAGAACATGGAACCCTTTATCTGGCGCAAGAATCTCGACTATGCCGCTATCCAGGACATCCATTCCATCAAGCGCCAGATTCACAGCCATGGCGGGCATTCGCGAATCGCCGTTGCCGGTCACAACATCAAGCTCGGACGGGGCGGCATCCGCGAGATCGAATTCTTCGCCCAGACGCAGCAGCTGATCCTCGGTGGACGGGATCGGGGATTGCGCGATCCCACCACGCTGGGCGCGCTGTCGGCCCTTAAGGCAAGCGGCCACATATCCCTCGAGGCGCAGCGGGACATGGCGGATGCGTACGGCTTCCTGCGCACCGTCGAACATCGCCTGCAGATGATCGACGACCAGCAGACCCACACCCTTCCCAAGACCCCGGACGGGCTAGATCATGTCGCCCGCTTCACCGGCTTTGCCGACACGCAGGAATTCGAACAGGCCTTGCGCGCCAAGCTCGTCAC
>DASQIQ010000473.1:0-2939 GCA_035631495.1 Micropepsaceae bacterium | reverse complement strand
GGCTTTGCGCGCCTGCATCTGACGGCGCGGGAAGTCGCCCCATTCGGCGCGGGCAAGCATCTCTGCCTGGGTCGCGGGATAATCACCGCTGTCGTAAACGATATGGGTCCCCGACCGTGCCTTCAACGGACTCTGATAAGGCATCTTCTCGGGCGGGATAAAATTGCGCGCGCGCACTTGCGCGCGATCAAGCTTCATCTCTCGGGCGATGCGGTCCATCAGCCGTTCGGTGGCGAAGGCCGCCTGCGGATACCCTGCGCCCCGCACCGAGGATACTGGTACCTTGTTAGTGTAGGCGACGACCACATCCATGGCGAGCGCGGGCACCACATAGGGGCCGGTGATTGCCGACGCCGAATTGTAGGGCAGGTTGACGTCCTGCAGCGCATAGGCGCCCTGATCGTGAACAAGCTTGCCGCGAATGCCCATTATGCGCGCATCCGCATCGACCGCGATCTCCACGGTCCAATATTGATCGCGTTCCTGCACCGCGGAGATGAAATGTTCGCGGCGGTCCTCTACCCATTTCAGCGAGCGTTTCAGAAGTTTGGCTGCGGCAACCAGAGCCACGTCTTCGGGATAGATGCATAGCTTGGGGCCGAAACCGCCGCCGATGTCGGGCGCCGCGACACGCAAACGGTTTTCATCGATGCCTGTGAAGGCGCAGAGATTCTGATGCAGATCATGCGCCTTCTGCGTCGAGGCCCAGAGCGTGATGCCGTCCGAGGCGTTGGCATATTCGGCGACCGCACCGCGCCCTTCGATCGAGTGGGCGCCGCCGCGATGCTGAAAATACTCCTCGCGATAGATGTGCGCCGCATTGCGGAATGCCGAATCCGCATCGCCATAGGCAACGCGATAGGTGGTCACGACATTGGACGAAAGCTCGCGCCGCACCGGGGGCGAACCCGGTTGGGCCGACAGGCGCGCATCGGTGACAGGCGTGAGGATGTCGTAATCCACCTCGACCAACGCGGCGGCATCTTCGGCGATATAGCGGCTCTCGGCTGCGACCATGGCGATGGGTTCGCCGACAAAGGCGACCTCGCCATGCGCAAGTGCGTAAGGCCACATGGTCTCGCGCGGTTTCCCGCCCTGGCCCGGTTCGCGCACCATGCGGCGCTTCGCGAGCGCCGGCGCAAGATCATCCAGGGTCAGAATCGCGTATACGCCGGGGAGCGCTCTCGCCGCAGCGGCGTCGATGCCGCCAATGGCGGCGTGCGCATGCTGGCTGCGCACGAAGGCCACATGGAGCAATCCGGCAAGCCTGATGTCGTCGACGAAACGGCCCCGGCCCATAAGGAGCGGTCTGTCTTCCAGGCGCCGAAACCGCGAACCGATGCGGCCGTCTTTGGGGAAGCCTTGGTCCATGCTCAATTGCTGATCGCGCGCGCGGCCTTCAGGACCACGTCCTTGGGAAGCCCGTAGAGCGAAGCGACCACAGCTTCGGCCTCCGGCCCGCTTACCGGATCGATGTCGATCATCGTCTTCATCGCATCGGCGAGAAACGCAGGGTCTCTCAATGTCGCGTCGAAGGCCGCGCGCAGCATCGCCTTGCGCTCGGCGGGAATGCCGGGCGGCGCCACGAAGGGGCGCGCCAAAACTTCGCTCGCCACCGCGAAATCGAGCATTTGGCGTTGTTCGGTCGTCTTGGCGAGCTCGCTCGCAAGCGGGACATCCGGCAGATCGGGAGCTTTGCTGGGGGCCGCCTGGACCAGGATGTTGATCTTCTTGCCCGTGACCCAATCTCCGTAACGGCTCTTCACGGTGCTCCAGGAAATGCCGCACAGCCCGTCTACCTCATGGCGCTGCATGGCGAGCGTGATGTCCGTGGTACCGGGAAAGCCGGTGGCCAGCCGGATCTTGGCGCCGAACACGTTCTTGTAAAGCTTGGCAAAAATATCCGGATCGCCTGCGGGTCCCTCTCCGCCGGCGGTGAACTGCTTGGTCATGGCATCGTTCCAAGTCTTGATCGGCGAGGTGTTCCAGCTGATGCACAGCGTCACATCCTTGGTGGCGCTGCCAAGCCAGGTGAATTTCCTCGCGTCGAAATTCGCTTGGCCGATCAGGGCCGCGCTTGCCATGCCGCGCGCGAAGGTCCCAATCACGGTGCCGTCCTTCGGAGCCACCGAGAACACGTAAAGGGCCGCCTTGATGCTGCCTGCGCCCGGCATGTTCTGCGGAATCACGGTGGGGTTGCCCGGAATGTGCCTGCCCAAATGCTGCGCCAGCACGCGCGCGTAAAGATCATAGCCCCCGCCCGCCGAGTAGCCGATGATCACGGAGATGGTGCGGCCTTTATAGAAGTCGGCGGGAGCGGCGGCCTCAGCCGGATGCGAAAAGGCGAGCGCCATCGCCGCGGCCCCAAGGCCCAAAACCACGCGTCTCGTCTCGGAGAGGAAGCAGCTCATCATCTTTGCATCCTCCCCAACCGTGTCTAGTTGAACAATTGCGGGAACTTTGCTTTCAGATCGGCGCGAAGTTTCGGACTGACATCGACCACCGGCGGGAACGTGCCTTTGATCAGTTTGTCATAAGGAATGCATGCGTCAATCAGGATGCGATTGTTGAAATTCCCCGGAAGATAAAGCGGGTCACGTTTGGACGCCCAGGCTTTCTGCACGAGATCGATATCCGTCATCGGATCGAATCGCGTCGACATCGCCCACAGCACCTGATCCAGATCACCGGCATCGATGTCTTCATCAACCACCACCGTCCATTTCCCGGCATAGGCGCCGCCCTGGCAGGAGCAGGCCACGTGCAAGACGTTACGCGCATGCCCCGGATAGCGCTGTTTGATTTGAATCGCGGTGAAGCGTGTCGCCGGCCCTGCCTCGTGATTCCACACGCCCAGAATATCGGGAATGCCGCAAGCTTCCAGCGCGCGCCAGACCTGCGCCGCGCCGGCTATGCCTTTCAGGAGTCCCGTTTCATCG
>DASQIQ010000472.1:0-8950 GCA_035631495.1 Micropepsaceae bacterium | reverse complement strand
AGGCGGAATTCCTTGCTGCTGTACGGCGTATAGGAACCAAGACTGTGGATGCCACCGATTCGGGCGACCAGATCGCGGCAAAATTTTTCATGCTCCGGCTCGCCGGTGAAAATCTCGGCGGCCGTCATGCCTTGACGAGTGAGCGGCAACGGCTTTGACGGGAAGGGCTGCGTCGGCGAGCTCTCCTCGCCCGGTACGTCGCTTTGCGGAACGGCGCGCTCTTCCACCGGATAGACGGACTTGCCGGTATCGCGATCGAGGAAAAACATCAGGCCTGGTTTGGAGACCGCCACGACCACGGGAATCCGTTTGCCGTCATGCGTGACCTCCATCAGCGACGGCGCGGCTTCGGCGTCATAGTCCCACATGTCGTGATGGGTCAGCTGAAAATACCAACGCACCTTTCCGGTATTGGCATCGAGCGCCACGATCGAAGACGAATACAGATTCTGCCCGTGCCGCGCGCCGCCGTAATATTGCGCGGGGGGTTGGCCGATGGGCAGGAATACCAAGCCCCGCTCTTCATCGACGGTCGCGGCGCCCCAGGCGGCAGGCGATCCCGCTTTGATCCAATTGTCCTTGGGCCATGTCTCATAGCCCGGCTCTCCGGGGTGCGGAATGGTATGGAACGTCCATGCCAATTTTCCGGTGTGGAGATCCCAGGCGCGCACGTCCATCGCCGGACCGTCGGGATCATCTTCTTTGCCTTGTGCGCCCGCGATGATCAGATTGCGGTAGATGACGCCCGGCGTGCTGATGTGATAGGGCGCGTCGGGGAATTGTTCGGTCACGCCCGGTCTGAGATCGACCTTGCCCTTATTGCCGAATCCCGGAACGAGCTTTCCGGTCTTCGCATCAAGCGCGATGAGCGCGCCCTCGCTCGTTCCGACAAAAATCTGCGGTGGCGTGGCCCCATCGCCCTGCCAATAGGTCACGCCGCGAAGCGTGCCGCTCGCTTTGCCCAAATCATATTTCCACACCTCCTCGCCGGTCTCCGGTTCCAGCGCGACGATGTTGTGCTGGATGGTCGGCGTGTAGAGGAGACCGCCAACCATGATGGGCACGGCCTCGGTCGTCGAGGCCAACCGGTTGGCCGGGTTGGGGTCGCCGGCACCGGCGATGCCATATTTCCAAACCGGTCTCAGTTGCGAAACATTGCCGGCATTGATCTGTGTGAGGGGCGAAAAGCGCCGGCCGGTTACATCATAGCCATAGCCGCGCCAGTCTCCGGACGCGACGGCGGGCGCTTGTGCCGCCCCCGCGCTAGGGGTGAGTTGCGGCCAGACCGCCGCGCCGGTGCAGAGCAGCGCGGCCAAGATGCCGCCCGCAGCAATCCGCTTGCGTGTGATGTTGATCGAGGCAAGCTTGGACATGGTGACCCCTCCTCGTCCGGCGTAATCAAATCGAGCCCGACAAACCATAACACCAAGAGGGACCACAGGCACCCTATGGCCCCGTCTCAAACCCGCTGTTTCGTGCTATGAATTGGCGTCTTTGCCAGGAGGGGACGGAATGGCCAGGTTTGCGTTTACGGAGAAGTTTCTCGCGGGGGGCGCCTCGCTCGTCTTGGCTTGCGCGACGCTCGCCGCAGGCGCAAGCGCACAATCATCTGCTTCCATACCCGATTTCTCCTCGAACGGGACCGCCTGGCAGACGGGCAATGGCGGCGAGTTCATCCCGGTGCCCGGTTCGCCCACTCCGCTGCGCCAGGACCCCGCCCATCCCTTCGTGCCCAACGGTCAGGGCAAGCAGCCGACCTATCGCATCGCCGATCTTTCCAACCCCAATCTGAAGCAATGGGCGAAGGATTTGATGAAGAAGGACAATGACGAGGTGCTGGCGGGCAAGATCGCTTTCACGCCGGCCTCTTCCTGCAAGCCGGCGGGCGTTCCCGCTTTCATGCTGGCGGGCGGGCCGTATTATTTCGTCCAGTCGCCCAAGGAAGTCATGATCATCACTCAAGGCGACCATCAGGTGCGGCACATTCATCTGGACGTGCCCCATACGGCGAATCCCAAGCCATCCTGGTACGGAGAATCGGTCGGCCATTACGAGGGCGACACGCTGGTGGTCGACACCGTCGGTCTTTCGACGCAGACCTTTGTCGACAATTACCGCACCCCGCACACCGACAGACTGCACGTCACCGAGCGGTGGAAGCTGATCGATGACGGCAAGAATATAGAAGTCGCGATGACGATCGATGATCCAGGCACCTACAATCAGCCCTGGCAGGCGGTGCGGCGTTTCCGTCGGGTGCAGCAGACCCTCGAAGAGGAAGCCTGCGCCGAGAACAATCAGCATTTGTTCGACTACCACATCCCGGAGGCGAAAACGCCGGACTTCTAAGAGGAGAAACCTATGCGGCGACGCCTCTCGATCGCGGCCCTGTGTTGCGGCTCGATCCTCGCCGGGTCGGTGTCGAATGCGAAAGATGCCGCCCACATTCCCGATTTCTCCGGCATGTGGGGACGCAACGCGTTCGATTTGGAGGCCGTGCCGTCGGGCCCAAATCCGGTGACGAATCTCCAGCGCCTTGCTTCCGGCACCGGGGATCCCACGAGGCCGATCGCCGATTACCGCAACCCGCTGCTGAAGCCCGAGGCCGCCGAAATCGTGCGCCAGCGGTCCGAGCTTTCACGCGCCGGCAAGGTGTTTCCCGACCCCTCCAACCAATGCGCGCCTTTTCCGCCGCCATTTATTTTCGCGATGCAATTGGGCGTGCAAATCTTCCAGGGCAAGGACGAGATCCTTTTTCTCTACAACCAGGACAGCCAGATCCGCCGCATCCGCATGAATGCGAAGCATCCCGCGCATCTCGCCCCGTCGTGGAAAGGGGATTCCGTCGGCCATTACGAAGGCGACACGCTGGTGATCGACACCATCGGCATCAAAACCGGCCGGGTTGCCGTCATCGACCGCTACGGCACGCCCTTCAGCAAGGCTCTGCACGTGGTGGAACGTTACCGGCTGATCGACGCGAAAGAGGCGGCGGCCGCGCAGGAGCGGCACGAGAAAAGCGCAGGAAGGGTCGGCGCGATGCCCGTCGACCCCTCCTATGACAAGGGGCTCCAGCTTGAGCTCACGATCGAGGATCCGGGCTACCTCACCGCGCCCTTGCCCGCTCTCATCACCTATCGGCACACCAGCGCGCCATGGCAGGAATTGCCCTGCGCCGAGAACACGACCGAATACTACACCGGACAGCAAACCCCGATCCCAACGGCGGACAAGCCGGATTTTTGATTCCACGCTCGGAACGCAAACGGAGTAACCCCGCGATGAAAAAGACATTGCTCGCCTTCCTCGTGGCGCTGGCCACGCCCGCATTCGCGCAGCAAACGGCGCCTGAGATCGCCTTCGACTCCGTTGCGGACTTCGTCAAGCTTCCGGACGGAATGAATTTCGGCGAGGTCCCGGGCGTCTCGGTGGATTCCAAAGGCAATGTCTATGTCTTCACGCGCTCGAACAGCGCCAGCGGACCGGCCTATGCGCCGACCGCCGCACAGCTGCTCGAGTTCGCGCCCGACGGCAAATTCCTGCGCGAGATCGGCAAGGGCCTATACGCCTGGTCCTTCGCCCACAGCGTGCGCATCGACAAGGACGACAACATCTGGGCCATCGACAAGGGCTCGGACATGATCGTCAAGTTCAACCAGGCTGGGCGCATCCTGTGGGTGTTCGGCCGCAGGAAAGAATCGGCGGAAAGCGAGACCAAGCCGTGGGAGCATGTCGATCCGCCGCTCGCTGCGCAGGACGGACTGTTCCGCCAGCCCACCGACGTCGCCTGGGATTCCAATGGCAACATCTACATCACCGATGGCTACATCAATTCGCGTGTCGCCAAATACGACAAGAACGGCGACTGGGTGAAATCATGGGGCACCAAAGGCACCGGACCTGGCCAGTTCAACCTGCCCCACGCCATCGCGATTGACCGCAACAACAACATCTATGTCGGCGACCGCACGAACCGGCGCATCCAGGTGTTCGACACCGACGGCAAGTTCCAGCGCATGTTCAGCATCGACATACCGCCGGTTCCCGGAACGCATGCGGTGAATGGCGCAACGCCGACCGGCGATCGCCTCAAAGCGGTGATTGGCCAGCCCAATTCGCTGTGCATCCCACCCAGCGGCAATGTGATGTTTGTCGGGGAATCCACCTTTCCCGGGCGGATCTTCAAGATATCGCTCGACGGCAAGGTGCTGGGCGTCATCGGCAAATCGGGGCGCAATATCAAGCAGTTTTCCGGCGCCCATGCGCTGGCCTGCCCTTCGGAAACCGAAATCTACGCCGCCGAAACTTCCAATTGGCGCGTCCAGAAGCTAATCCTTCACACGAAATGAACTTTGCCGAAGGAAAGTGAACTATTCGACAGATAGATTCCCTTTCCCTCGCGGCGTAGCGCCGCTCGGCCGGGAATGACATGCTGGTTACGGAAAGAGCTCTGGAGGAGAAAGACTTGAAAATACGCGATCTGGCCGGCGCAGTCGGCATCATCGGCGCCGCATTGGCGGGCTGCACCTATGTGCCTGAGGGCACGCCGCAAGAAATCACCCTCAGCGTCACGCCCGCAATGGCGAAATGCGACGCCTATCAGCACGGCAATCTGGTCGGCAGTTATGATGCGGGCCGACAAACGATTGCTCTGCAAAAGAACCGGGGCAGTACCGATATCATTTGCTCGGCCCCCGGCTACAAGGACATCAGGGTCAGCATCGTTCCGGACGAAAGCGCTTTGGGTTTTGTGGGCAAGCTCGTTCCGGACTTTGGGCCGACCAACTACTACGAAAGCGCGTACCCCAAGAGCGTTCAGATCACGATGGATCGGGCACCAGGATAGACAGCGCCTACGCGCGGTCCAACACGATATTGTCTGGATCGATGTGCGCGAAGGGATTCTCGAACAGCGCGGGTTGCGCATGTGCGAGAGATTCGAAATGCGTCACGATCTGGAGCCAATCGGCAAACGGCCTGGAATCGGGATCGGGCGGACCCTCCAGCACGGGGCCGTCTATGGTGAGCGCGGCAATCGCGGCATCGCCCACGCGGATCGGGAACGCCACCTTCATGCCGGTGGCACCAAACTCCGCTCTTCCAAGCGCAACGCCGCGCTTCCTTACGACGCGCAAGTCCCGATCATTTTCCGTCGCCTGCCTGTCGTGCGCTTGAGCCCACGCACGATAACGCGCGATCTCGGCACTTGAGAGGAAAGCGAGAATGACCTTTCCCGCGTAGGTGTCGCCGAGCGCGCGCGTATCGCCGATTGCGGGCGCATTGGTCACCTCCGCTGTTCCGGGCGCGGATGCGATCCTGACCGAATGCCAGCCGAGCCGCACGTGAAGCGAGGTCGACTCCCCACTCACGGATGCAAGCTGGCGCAGATAGGGAAGAGACAGTTCGCGGATGCGGAACCGCGCGATCAGGCTCTGGCAGAGCCGATCCGCCGCGGCGCCCAGCACATAACGCGATGAAGATTGGTAGCGCGATACCAGATCCGCTCGGCTCAAGGCATCGAGGCTGCGGAACACCGTCGCGGGCGCCAGAGAGAGAACGCGGGCAATTTCCGTGACCCCAAGCGGATGATCGCTGTCCGACACGAATTCCAGGATGCGCAAGGCGCGCTTTGCCGAGCTGCTCATGCTTCGACCACAAATGGCGGCGCGGGAAAAAGCCGTGCTTCCCGCTCCAGAGGATCCAGAATGCCGCGCATCCGGGGCAGCTGATTCTCGATCTGCGGCAGGTCGAAACGCTCGCGCGGGCCGCCGATGGTGATGATGGCGTGCGCGCGTCCCGAGACGTCGCGGATCGGAAAGATCGCATAGGCGGCGCTGGAATGATGCGGATTGCGCCACAGCACGTAAGGCTTTGCCCGGATCGCAGCGACGTCTTGCCAAACACCGGCCGTGGTTTCGCTCGGCGGATCGCGAACATTTTGCGCTCGCGCAAGCGGGGCCGCGGCCGTGAGATATGAGCCCACCTCCGCATCGCTCAAATGCGCCAGCAGCACGCGCGACATCTTGGTGCAGTGGAGCGCTACGGGGTGGCCGCGCAGGCTGCGCAACACACGTGGACCCTGGGCCTGGATATCGTCGATCGTCACACGATTGCGCCCGACGATGATGGAAAGAAAAACGCTCTCCGCCGTAAGCGCGTGCAATTGCTCCAGCGCCGGGCGCGCCAGCGCCACGATGTCGAACTCGCTCGGCGCGCCGCCTCCCAGCGTGAGCAACCGATAACCGAGCTGGTACAGTTCACCTGTTGGATCGCGCGTCAGATAATTCTCGGCCATGAGTGTCGAGAGCGCGCGATGGATCATGTTCTTGTTCATGCCAAGTTCGCGCGAAAGCGCGGTGACGCCGCGCGGTTTCGCGTTGCCCGCAAATGCGAGCAGCACTTTGAGCACGCGCTGGGTCGCTTGATTGCGATATCGGACAGCTTCGGCGGCGGGTTTCTCGGTGAAGCTCATGATGGTTTGACAGCGAAAGCTCCGGCCCGATAAGCTCAAAGAGTAAAATGTATTTCACATAGTATAACAATACGGAAATTCGGGGCAAATGGCGGCAGCAGCCGAAACGAGGCAGATCGAGCTCTCCGGTGTCGCCGTGGAGGTGACCGAGCGCGGAAAGGGCCGCCCTCTTTTGCTGCTGCATCCCGGCCATCCGGCGGGGCGGATCGATCCGGCCGCGCGGGTCGTGGAGCTGCTGGCGCAAGATACGCGCGTGATCGCGCCAACTCACCCCGGCTTCGGGATGGTGCCCGCACCGGCCAAGCTCACCACGATCGATGATCTCGCCTATCTCTATCTCGATCTGATGGAGGCGATGGAGCTGCGCGATTGCGTCGTCGTGGGTCTTTCATTGGGCGGGTGGATCGCCGCCGAAATGGCGGTGAAGACGACGGAACGTTTATCCCATCTGGTGCTGGTCGATGCGGTCGGCATCAAGGCCGGGAATCGGGAGAGCCGCGATATCGCCGATATCTACGCGATCACCGACAAGCAGCTTGCAGAGCTGGTCTATGCCGATCCACAAGCCATGTCGCGCAATGTGAAAGCGCTGCCCGAAGGCGACCTCGTCTTGATGGCGCGCGCCCGCGAAGCAACGGGGCGCTATGCCTGGACGCCCTATATGCACGATCCCAAACTTAAGGGCCGGCTGCATCGCATACAGATCCCAACGCTGGTGCTATGGGGCGAGGCCGACCGCGTCGCGAGCCCCGATTACGGGCGAAACTATGCGGCGGCCTTGCCGAACGCCGAGTTCGCGCTGGTCCAAGGCGCGGGTCATTTCCCGCATCTGGAACAGCCGGGCGCGCTCAGCCGCCGCATTATGGATTTTGTGGAGGGTAACGCCCCATGAGAGTCTTCCAATTCACCGAGCAGCCATACCCCGACGCGTGGATCGATCATAATGGTTCGCTGCGCGTGAATCTGCCGAACCGCAAACTCGATCCCGTGCGGGCGGCCGAACTCTTCCACCGCTATTACGACGAATGGCAGCTCGCCGACGAACTCGGCCTCGACATCATGCTCAACGAGCATCATTCGACGGCGACCTGCATGAGCGCCGCTTGCGTGATCGGCCTCTCCGTCCTCTCGCGTATCACCAAGCGCGCGCGCCTGCTGGTGCTGGGCTACCCAATAGCCAATCGTCCCGATCCTTTACGCGCGGCTGAAGAGCTTGCCACCATCGACGTGATCTCGCGCGGGCGGCTGGAGATGGGATTCGTGCGCGGCGTGCCACAGGAAGTGGCGATTGCCAATCTCAATCCGGTGTTTCAGTCGGACCGTTTCTGGGAGGCGCATGATTTCATCATGAAGGCGCTGACCAGCCATGACGAGCCGTTCAACTGGGAAAGCGAGAATTACCATTATCGCCAAGTGAACATCTGGCCGCGCCCCTATCAGCAGCCCCATCCTCCGGTGTGGAGCACGACGGGGAGCACATACACGGCCAAGAAGCTCGGCACTTACGGCTATGTCATGGCAACGTTGGGCACGGGCTATGACACGCGTCGGCTCTACAACGCCTATCGCCAAGGCTATGCCGAGAAACGTGGCGGGGCCGCAGCGCCGGCGGATCGCTTCGCCTATCTTGGGCTTGTTGCCGTCGGTCACACCGAAGAAGAAGCGCGCCGCCGGGGCGAGCTGATCGCCACGTATCCGCGCACCTCCTCCATCGTGTTTGCGCCGTTCCGCAATCCTCCCGGCTATCTTTCGATCGAGGACAATGTTCGCATCCTGAAGGGCGAGGGCAAACCGCGCAGCTACACCAAGGACGGCCGTGTGGTGGAAATGGCTACGGGCAGCGTGCAGGATCTGATCGACGCCGGCGTCATGTTCTGCGGCACGCCCGATCAGGTCTACAACCAGATCGCCGATTTCGTCGAGCATTGCGGCGGCATGGGCAATCTTCTGATGATGGGCCATGCCGGGCCGATGTCGCACGAAGATACGGTGGAGAATCTGACCATCTTCGCGCAGGAGGTTTATCCGCGGCTGAAAGAGATGCGCCAGCCCGAAGCGGCCGCGGCCGCCGCGCAGTAGCGGTCATGCCTGGTATCGAAAGCAAATTCGTCCTCGTCGAAGGCATGCGCACGCATTATCTCGAAGGCGGACGCGGGGTTCCGGTGGTGCTGCTGCATTCGGGAGAATTCGGCGCCTCAGCCGAGCTCTCCTGGGAATTCACCCTTCCCGCTTTGGCCGAGCATTTTCATGTCATCGCGCCCGATTGGCTCGGCTTCGGTGAAAGTGCCAAGCTCTTCAGCTTCGATGATATGCGGACCTTGCGCGTGCATCACATCGCGGCCTTCCTGAAAACGCTCGGCATTACCAGCGCTCATTTCATCGGCAACTCCATGGGCGGTGGCATGTTGGCAAACGTGGCGGCGATGGACCGACCCTGCTGGCCGATCGAACGCATGATCCTTGCCTCCGCCGGCGGCT
>DASQIQ010000471.1:0-5713 GCA_035631495.1 Micropepsaceae bacterium | reverse complement strand
GGCATGCAGGCTGGCAATGTGATTGGCGCCGGCACCTACATCCCGCGCTACGCTTCACCCGATCCCAAGACGGGCCAATCCGACAATGTGACGCCGTTCTGGATGGTCGGCGGCACGGGTGCCGAGGTGGAAGTCGACACCGAAACCGGCCAGGTGCGCGTCACCCGCATGATCAATGTGGCCGACGCCGGCAAGCCGATCAATCCGAAGATCTGCACCACGCAGCTCTCGGGCGGCGCCATCATGCAGCTGGGTTTCACGCTCTACGAGGACATGGTGTTCGACTCAGGCCAAGTCACCAATGCGTCCTTCGCCGATTACAAGATTCCCGGTTTCCGCGATGTGCCGCCAATGGAATCGGAATTGGTGACGGCGACGCAGGAGACCGGGCCTTTCGGCGCCAAAGGTGTAGGCGAGACTTCGACCTTTGGCGTTTCGCCGGCCATCGCCAATGCGATCCATGACGCGGTCGGCATTCGCCTGACGGAGCTTCCCATCAAAGCCGAAACCCTGTTGCGGGCGTTGCGCGCTGCCGAAGGCCGTCCGATCGAGGATGAGGAATGAGCGAGGCCCGCAATATTCGCTTCACGCTGAACGGCCGCGCGGTCAGCCTCGCCGTCGAACCACACCGCAATTTGGTCGAACTGCTCCATGATCAAGGCTTGTTCGGCGCGCGCGAGAGCTGCGGCCAAGGATTATGCGGCTGTTGCACCGTTCTCGTTGACGATGTCGCTGTGTCGGGTTGCCTTTATCTCGCCGTCGGCGTGGACGGAAAAAGCGTCACCACGATCGAGCATCTGGATTCGGACGGCGCGCTATCAGCCGTTCAACAAGCCTTCATCGATGCGGGCGCGTTCCAATGCGGTTTCTGTACGCCTGGCTTCGTGTTGATGACCCATCAGCTCTTGGCGCGCAATCCTGACCCCAGCGAGGACGACATACGCCATTACCTTTCCGGGAATCTCTGTCGTTGTGCGGCCTACCCGGAAATCGTCGAGGCGGTGCGTCTGGCAGCACGTTTGCAAAGACAAAATCGGCCCAATCCCTCCCGCTAGGCACCCGCGCGCCACACGCCCTATACTGCCTTTCGCGAAAGAAGGTTCGGTCATGGCGAGCTTCTTATGGCGCGCGACAGTCATCACGCATCGCTACCTCGGAGTGGCGGTAGGGCTGCTGATGCTCGTCTGGTTCGCGTCCGGCATCGTCATGATGTACGTCGCCTATCCGGAATTGACCGACAGAGATCGGCTCTCTTCGCTCGCTTCCATTCCATGGGAGGGGTGCTGTTTGCTCTACACGCAGAAATTCGCCGATGACGATCCGATCCGTGCCGTGCAGATCCAGAGTCTCGCGGACGAGCCGGTGATGCGGATCAGGCCGGAGGGCCGGCCGGGACGCCTGTCCAGCCTGGGGGTGTCGGGGCCTACGTTGCAATTGGACGAGCGCAAAGCCCGCACCATTGTGCTCGATGCGGCCCAGCGGATTATCGGTCATGACGCGCAACCGGTACTTTCGGAAATCATCGATCGCGACCAATGGACAGTGGGCGATGCCGGTGAGGGCAACCGGCCGCTTTTCCATTTCGTCTTTGATGATCCCAAAGGCACCCACATCTATGTCTCGGGCACGACGGGTGAGGTCGTGCTTTGGACGACGGCGACCCAGCGGTTCTGGAATTGGTTCGGTGCCATCCCGCATTGGCTGTATTTCACCCAACTGCGCAGCAACGGACCCTTATGGGCGCAGATTGTCATCTGGACGTCCTTTCTTGGTGGGTTCCTGACAGTCATCGGTCTTATTCTTGGCATCTCTCAGTTCAAGCGCGGCAACAATGGCCGGATATCGCCTTATCGCGGCTGGTTCTATTGGCATCACCTCGCGGGGCTTCTGTTCGGCATCGTCACGCTGACCTGGGTGGTGAGCGGCACACTTTCGATGAATCCGTGGGGCTTTCTTGAGGGTGGCGGCGGCAATGAGCGTATCCGCGTCGCGGGTGAGCCGTTGACCTGGGGCGCGGTGCGCGACTCGATCGAGGCCATCCGTCAGGCCGCGCCCACAGGTGTGGTCCGGCTCACCACGGCAATCCTCGATGGAAAGCTCTTCTGGGTTGCAGCGCAACGCAATGGCACGATGCAGCGGCTGGATGCGCAAGGACGCAAAGCGGTCGTTACGGCGGCGGACCTTCAGGCCGCGACGCAGCGCCTGGCTGGATCCGTACCCATCGAGTCGCAAGAATTGGTGACCGGAGAAGATCCTTATTATTTTGCCTTCGGCATCGCCGAGCGTCGCGATCCCCCGCCGTTTCCCGTCTACCGCGTCATTCTCAATGATTCCGAACACACGCGTTATTATCTCGATGCGGGCACAGGAGAATTGTTGCGGAAAGTCGATGCCGATGGCCGTGGCTATCGCTGGCTATTCAGTGGGCTGCATCGCTTGGATTTCGCCGCATGGCTTCGCCTGCGCCCGATCTGGGACATGATCATGTTGGCCCTTCTGCTGGGCGGTATCGGCATCACGGCGACAGGGACCTATCTCGCGCTTTCTCGCATCAAGCGCGATCTCACCTTTCGGCGTGCGCCTCGCGGGGCCGACCTTATTCGGCCTCCTGCGGAGTAAGGCGCGTTATCGTTCTTGGACTTGGGGCTTCACTATCCCCCGTTCCGAGGTGAACCCCTTTGCGCTCGATCCCAAAGCCCACCAACAGCGCAATCGCCACAGCGGCGCAACCCGCGACGATCGCCAAAATCGATGAGTAGTCGCCGCCGTGGTCTTCAGCGTACCCCGATTGAATCGTCGCATTGACGGAGGCGAGAAGGTTGCCAAGCTGGTAAACAAAGCCGGGAAACGTTCCACGTACGTCGGGCGGGGAGAGTTCGTTGAGATGAACCGGTACGATGCCCCAGGCGCTTTGCACCATGAACTGCATCAAAAACGCGCCCACGGCGAACCACAATGGCGATCCGCCAAATGCCCATAAAGGAATGATCGGAAGTGACAGCATCGTAGCCATGACGATGGCACGCCGCCGGCCGATACGTTCCGAAAGGCTCCCGAAAGTGAGGCTCCCGAGAATCGCGCCGATATTGTAGATCACCGCGATGGTACTGACGGTCGTCGTCGAGAATTTTTGTGCCTGCAGGAAGGTCGGATAAAGGTCCTGCGTGCCATGGCTGAAGAAATTGAAGCCCGTCATCAGCAATACGGCGTAGAGACCGATCCGCCAATGCGTCTTGAGGAAGACCCCGGCCAACACCCCTGCCACGTTGTAGATGATGGCCATGATATTGGGGATGACATGGGCGCTAAGCGAGAAATAATCGACCGCGAGCATGGCCGCGACCGCGAAGAATTCGATCCAGACGGCAGGGTCGCGCGTGGCGAGGAAGAGGCTTATGACGACGGGAAGGGCGATGAGAATCGCCGCGATGGTTGGCTGATCGGCATAGAGTCCGGCTCCCACCCATAGAAGCACCGCATAGATCACCAACCGCCCATACGCCATCAGCGTGGGAAGCGCATCGGCCGCAGATTCCCTCTTCGGAGTCCAGGTCGGCGATTCGTTGACGTTCTTCAGGATGTAAAAAGTGAGGAAAGCCGGCGCAATCCCGATCATGAACATGCCGCGCCAGCCGATATATTGGTACAGCAAACCGTAGACCACCGAGGCAACCAGATAGCCGCTCGGATAGCCGGACTGCAAAATGCCGGACACGAAGCCTCGTGCTTTGGGCGGGATGCTTTCCATGGCGAGCGAGGCGCCTACGCCCCATTCGCCGCCCATGGCAATGCCGAAGAGCGCGCGCAGGATCAGCAGCTGCATCAGGCTCTGCGCAAAGCCCGACGCGAAGGCGAGTACCGAATAGGTAAGAATGACAACGGCCAATGTGGACCGCCTGCCGTAACGGTCGGCCGCGCGGCCGAAAATGAAGGCGCCGATCGGTCGCATCGCAAGAGTCAGCACCACGGCAACGGCCACTGAGGAAACCTCGGTATTGAACTCCTTGGCGATGTCGCGGAACACGAACACCATGAGGAAGAAATCGAAGGCATCGAGCATCCAGCCGAGATAGGCCGCGACGACCACGTTCCTTTGTTCCTTGGTCCAGCCGGACAGTGCTTCAATGGCCATTTTCAGTCCTCCCCCGAGGCGCTAAGCCCATATTTTCCGGTATTCTTAGCCGGTTGGCGGGCGAGCGCCAGCCCGATTCGCGCTCTACCGCGGTTTGACCGCCCGGGGGCCCCGGTGTTTCAGCCGCGTTTCCCGGGGTTGAGCGCATCGATCATCGAGCTCGGGATCAGGATCGTGGCGCCGCGTTCCTTGGTGGTCTCATAGATGATGTTCATGGCGCGAAGCTGCAGAGCGGCCGGGTGATCGCCGTAAATCGTCGCCGCTTCGACGAACTTGGCGGCGATTTCCGCCTCCGCCGAACCCAGGATGACCCGAGCCTGCTTCTCCCGCTCGGCTTGCGCCTGGCGAGACATCGCGTCCTGCAGCGCTTCGGGGATCGCGACATCCCGGATTTCGACCGATATCACGGCGATGCCCCAATCCACCGTCTTGTTGGCAATCACGTCGCGCAGATGTGCATCGGCGGCTTGGCGATCCGACAAAAGTGAGGCGAGCATGGAGGCGCCGATCGTTTCCCTGAGCGTGCTTTGGGCCACGCGCTCGATCGCCTGACGGTAGTTCGTGATCGCGAGCGCCGCACGCTCGGCATTGTCCACCCGCCAGAAGATAATCGCATCGACGTTTACCGGCACCGTGTCCTTGGTCAATGCCTGCTCGGCATTGAAGGCGGTGGTCTGGATGCGCTCATCGATCACGACGGCGACCGCATCAAGAATGGGGATAATCATGAAAAGGCCGGGACCCTTCACGCTTTGGAGTTTTCCCGCGCGGAGGATGACGAATTTTTCCCACGCGTTCGCCATCTTGAGCGAGAAGAATATGAACGCCGCCATCACGAAGAATAGAATTGCGACGGGAAGATTCTGTTGCATGTAGAAAAATGCGCCGGCCACGGCCAGCAGCACGGTGAAGAAAAGCGTGATCGGGTTCATGGCTCACCCCTCAAGCGCGATGGGCCATTATGAGCACATTTCTGCGGTTGAGGTGGGATGATTTGATGTCTATTGGTTGGTCGCGATTGCGACTAGCCCGCTGCCGCCCGGCCAACCGCAGACGTCCGCAGGCTCGGTTCCACTCCCCCAGAATGATGCAACGTGTTCTTGCCGTTAAAAGATCAGATGCCCGTCATAGAGAAAGGGCTGATCAATTGGGCTCGCATGTGCTCCTGAACTGGGATCGATGGATGTGTCGACGACGCCAGAAGACATGCTTGTTGCGGCTGTGTGGTCACCACTTGTCACGTGCCACGGCGAGCCGGGATTGGCGCCGACGTTGCTGGTGGTCATGACCGTGGTGCCGTTCATCAGCCAGACCATGGCCTGACCAGAATCGTTCTGCCACAGAATGTCGGCCTTGCCGTCGCCGTTGAAATCCTCGGCGCCTTTGACATGCCAGGACGGGCCGGGATTGGAACCAAGATAGGCGCCGCTCAGAACCGAGGTTCCGTTCATCAGCCAGACCGCGGCCTGACCGCTGTCGCTCTGCAACAAAATGTCGGAATGGCCATCGCCGTCAAAGTCATAACGAACTTTCAACGGCGCCGTCGTCGTCGTCGTGAAGTCGAAATCGGTGGCGGCGGAG
>DASQIQ010000470.1:0-1562 GCA_035631495.1 Micropepsaceae bacterium | reverse complement strand
GCCGGAAGCCTCGTCTCGCCCAAATCCGTGCCGCAGATGGCCGACACCGCCGAAGTCTTGGCGCGCATCCGGTGGGCGCCGGGCGTGAGCTATCCGGTCCTCGTGCCCAACCTCAAAGGATTTGAGGCGGCGCGTGCGGCTGGAGCCAAAGAGGTCGCGGTTTTCACCGCGGCGTCCGAAACCTTCGTGCAGAAGAACATCCATTGCTCGATTGGGGAGAGTCTGGAGCGCTTCGGCGCGGTTGCTGCCGCCGCCGGCGCGGCGGGAATTCGGGTGCGGGGCTACATCTCCTGCGTGCTCGGTTGCCCGTATGAGGGCGCGGTTCCCGTTGAACGCGTGGCGGACATCGCCGCACGGCTGCTGCAAATGGGCTGCTATGAGGTCTCGCTCGGCGACACCATCGGCGTGGGGACCCCGGTCAAGACCCAAGCCATGCTCGCGGCGGTTGTTGATCGCGCGCCCGTGCCGAAATTGGCCGTCCACTTCCACGACACCTACGGACAGGCCCTGGCCAATATCCTGGCCGCGCTCGAAATGGGGATCGCAATCATCGATTCCTCGGTTGCGGGCCTTGGCGGCTGTCCCTACGCGCCGGGGGCTTCGGGTAATGTGGCGAGCGAGGACGTGCTCTATATGCTCGACGGGATGGGCGTCGAGACGGGCATCGACATCAAGGCCCTGGCCGAGGCCGGCCGGTTCATCACGCGTGCGCTCGGCCGCGAACCGGCCTCCAAGGCGAATGTGGCGCTCTCCAGACGTGCGGCCGCAACCAACTGACGACCCTGTAAAAAGAGGAGCCGGAACCCCAAATATCCCAAACAAGTTTCCCACAAGCCGAGCGGTTCTCAGCCGCTTGCGCTATGTAATGAGAGGAAAGCTTCACCTTTTTTCGCGATTATTTTCCGATAGAGAGAGACATGGCAGCGTCGTCACGCGGGAATGAAGCGCGCCCAGACACTTCGTCAAAGGGCGACAGGATCGTTGCCGAGTTCAAAATCGCGCACCGGCAATATCTGGATGGGAGCGGCAAGCTCGTCGGCGAACCGCCCGCTTTTGCACACGACCGCGACACGATGATCTCGCTCTATCGCGCCATGACCTTGAGCCGCATTTTCGACGCCAAGGCGATCGCGCTGCAGCGCACCGGACAGCTCGGCACCTATCCCTCATCCGCCGGCCAGGAAGCAATCGGGATCGGCTATGCCAGCGCGATGGTGGCCGCCGACGTCATGCTCACCACCTATCGCGAACAGCCTGCCCAGATCTGGCGCGGCGTCACTTTGACCGAGCTGCTGCAATTCTGGGGCGGAGACGAACGCGGCTCCAATTTCGCGGGGCCGCGCGAGGATTTCCCGGTTGCCGTTTTGATCGGCAGTCAGGCAACCCACGCCGTGGGCGTCGCAACCGCGTTCAAGCTGCGGCACCAGCAGCGCGTTTCCGTATGCGCGCTGGGCGATGGCGCGACCTCAAAAGGGGACTTCTACGAATCGATCAACCTGGCCGGCGTGTGGCAACTGCCGGTGGTTTTCATCGTCATCAACAATTACTGGGCCATTTCCCAG
>DASQIQ010000469.1:0-8267 GCA_035631495.1 Micropepsaceae bacterium | reverse complement strand
CACCGCTAAGAAATCCGGCATTTATGCCGCCACCTGTGTTGCCATGCTCGCACTATGCCATTGGTCGGCGCAGGATGCGAAGTGGGCGGATTTCAAACTGACCACTACCGGCATGCAAGTATGCGCGACTATTACGTCTACATTCTAGCCAGCGACCGGAACGGCACTCTTTATGTCGGCGTGACGAATGATCTCGCCCGCCGCGTCTACGAACACCGCAATGATCTCATCGAAGGTTTCACCAAGCGCTACGGAGTGCATAGGCTTGTTTGGTTTGAGGTTCATGGAGATATCAACGAGGCAATTCTCCGCGAGAAGAGAATCAAAAAATGGAATCGATCATGGAAATTGCGACTGATCGAGGAAATGAATCCGGATTGGATCGATTTAACTGAACAATTGATGTCGTAACCTCGAAACTTGTCCTGGATGCCCGCCTGCGCGGGCATGACAAAAGAGGTTTGGTCGGGAACCTCAGCCCTTGTACTCATACAACCAGGCGAGGGCTTCGTAGCTCGCATTCCTGACATACGCATTGCGCAGTTCTCGGCGCACGCCATCAGCATGATAAAATTCGCCATAGAGGCGCGCGGCGAGCTGCACCCGTCCGGTGCGCAAATAACGCTGCAATGGAAAGGCGGCGAATGCCGCCTCGACGCTGTCCGCCTCATCCAGGCATTTCGCGAGACAGAGCGAATCCTCCAGCGCCATGCCGGCGCCTTGCGCGAGATATTGCAGCATCGGATGCGCCGCATCGCCCAGCAGGGTTACGCGGCCTTTGCTCCATTGCTTGATCGGCTCGCGGTCGCACAACACCCACATGCGCCATTCGGCGATTTTGCGGAGCATCAGTTTCACGTCGTCGCAGGTGCCTCCAAATCGCTCGTGCAATTCGGCCGGGTCGCCATAGGAATTCCAGCCCTCCTCGTAGCGGTTGCTGTGAAAGGTCGCGACCAGATTGAACAACTCGCCGCCGCGCAACGGGTAATGGACCATGTGGCACTTGGGTCCGGCCCACAGCACCATGTCGTTGCGCCGCAAATAATCCGGCACATCGGCCGCCGGAAGCACGGAGCGATAGGTGATGTGCCCGGCGACCCGCGGCTTGCCGTCGCCGATCAGCTTGCCGCGCATCGTCGACCACAATCCGTCGGCGGCGATAAACCCCGGCGTATCGTGCGATGTGCCGTTGTTGGTCAGCACACGGACGGTTTGGCCATTGTCCTCATATCCCGTCACCTGACGCGACGTCTCCAGAGCGATCAAAGGCGAGGATGTCGCGGCCTCGAGCAGAGCGGCCAAGAGATCCGCGCGGTGGATGAGCGCATAGGGCGCCTTGAATCGTGCCTCGAAGCCGCCGAGCGGGACCGACACGACCTGTTCGCCGGTCACCGCATCCATCATCACCAGCGCCTGTGGAAAGACGGCAAACCGCTTCACCGCCGGCTCGACGCCAAGCTCGCGCAAGCAACGCCAGGAATTGGGCCCAAGCTGAATCCCGGCGCCCACTTCCTTGATTTCGGGCGCCTGTTCCAGCACGCGGGTCGGATAGCCGTGGCGGGCCAAAGCCAGCGCCGCGGCGAGCCCACCGATGCCGGCCCCGGCGATGATGAGCGGATGGGAACTGTTCTTCAGTCGGTCCATTGGCGGATGGGCCGGCAGCTCACTGCGTCGCGCCGCGTTCTTCACGCCAGAGCGCGAGTTTTTCCTGCACCGGCCGATCGGAAAAGGTGAAGAGCACCAGATCGTCCTCGGCGCGGAATTTGCGCCACGCCCAGGGTGGACAGACGAAGACGTCTTTGGGCGTGAGCGCGAAGCTCGACTCGCCGATGATCGCGGTGCCGCGTCCTTCGGCGACCGCGAAGATTGCGCCGTCCGTGGCGCGGTAGGGCGCGGTGTTGAATCCCTTCGGGATAAGCTGGATCGCCGGACCCATGGTCGGCATCGCCCAATCGCCGGTTCGCGGATGCGCATAGCGCATGCGAATGCCGTGGCACGGATCGGCCGCGGACGACGTCTTCATGCGCTCCAGCGTCGCGCGCGCCTGATCGTAGGGATAGCGCATGAGCGGCGAATTGAGTGAGAGAGGGGCGTCGTCGATGGGAAGCAGATTGGCGCCGTAACGCGTCTGGCTGGTCTCTTTGGCCCGCGTAACCTCCTGCTCCTTGCGGTTGGAATTCTGCGAGAAGCTGGCGTCAAGCAGATTGACCAGGGCGATGTCGAGCCCGTCCATCCAGACGATGGGCTCCTTGGTTTCGTTCTGGTGGTCGTGCCATTGCCAGGATGGCGTCAGGATCAGATCGCCCGGATACATCTCGAATCGTTCGCCGTCGACCGTGGTGGTGGCGCCGTTCCCTTCCAGAATGAAACGCAGCGCGGCTTGCGAATGGCGGTGTTGCGGCGCGATCTCTCCCGGCAAGACGAGCTGTATCCCGGCATAGAGCGAATGGGTGATCGAGGATTGGCGAGGCAGGCCGGGATTTTCCAGCACCAGCACGCGCCGCTCCGCCTGTTCGGCGGAGATCATCGCGCCTGCTTCGAACAGCAGCGGCCGCACTTCCGCATAGCGCCAATGGGCGGGGACGACGGGGCTCACCGGCTCGGGGGTGACGAGGTTTCGCATCACCTCCCACAGCGGCGCCATGTTCTTTTGCGCCAGCCGCCCGTAATAGCGCGCGAATTCGTCGGCGTTCTTGCGCAATGATGCGGAGCTATCCATGCCTGTCACCGTAAACCCGAACATTCACCAGCATGTTAGATCATTTCCGCTCCGTGTCATCCCCGGCGAGCCGTGGCGATCGCCGCGGCGAGGGAAGGGGACCCATTCGCCAGCGGGATTCCCTTCCCCTCGCGGCGTTCCGCCGCTCGGCCGGGAATGACAGTTAGGGAGTCCGCTACAC
The DNA here is from genome assembly GCA_035631495.1 of Micropepsaceae bacterium. Classification (GTDB taxonomy): domain Bacteria; phylum Pseudomonadota; class Alphaproteobacteria; order Micropepsales; family Micropepsaceae; genus CAIYRG01. The sequence continues at coordinate 5,367 of DASQIQ010000469.1, read as the reverse complement.
TCGGTGGGTCGTATAAAGCTGCTTGGGGAACAATTCCTCTATGGTTAGCAGCTTTTTGCAAACCCCCTGCTCATGCGCGTAGCCTAGGAACGCCTCCAGCGTCTTGCGGTTGGGTTCGATCCCGTAGGGGAAATAATCCTCCCCCATCAGCTCCATGCCGCGGCGCGCATATTCGTGACCCCAGGGAATGGGAACGAGCGAGACCGTGCCGTCGACCACCCGCGCAATGCTGCGGCGCCGCGCTTCGTCGAAGGCATAAAAAAGATTGCGCGCGACCCAGGGATTCTTGTCCAGCACTTCGCGGCGTACCGCCACCGCATGCATGATCGGAAAAATGCCGGTCTTCTTGTAATAGTCCTGCTCGACTTCCTGATAATTTTCGAAGAAGCGGCGAATCTTGGGATCGCCCGCAAGGAAGGCATCGGGGGCGCGGGCGGCAAGCACCGCGTCGATTTCGCCCGATAGCAGCATCTCGTTGAGCGATTTTTCGGGCATGCTCGTGATCTTCACGCCCTTTGGCAGTTTCAGATCGACTTTCTCCACGCGGCCCGGCTGATTCACGCCCGCCTGGACCCAATCGATCGAAGACAGCTTCAGTCCATATTGGTGGACCAGAAGCCCGCGCGAATAGACGGCCGCGGTCTGCGCCCATTCCGGGATGCCGACTCGCCGGCCCGCGAGGTCGGTGATTTTTTTGATCGGACCGCCCCGCCGCACATAGAGCGAGGAATGGCGAAAAACGCGGGACGGGAAAACCGGCAGCGCCCAGAAGCTTGTGTCTCCCTGCGCGATCAGCGAGACATATTTCGCCATGGAGATTTCGGAAACATCCCACTCCTTATAGACGATGAAGCGGTAGAAAATTTCCTCGACGGGGAAAGTCAGGAAAGTGAGGTCGATGCCCTCGGGCGTAACGCGGCCCAGTGCCAGATCGCGAACCTGGTCATAATCTGGCGTGGCCGCCGTCAGGGCAAGTTTGTTCATCAAAGACTCCAGATACTATCGGTTTCAATTTTGGATCGCTGCGGCGAGGGAGTTGCAGCCCTGCTCAATGGGCGAATTCGCCGCCTTTGGCGATCGCCAAATCGCCGTGCGTGCTCTCGTCGCGAGCGCGTTTGGCGACATACATGGCGTAGAGCGCGATCGCGGCGAAGAGGAACGGAATTGAGTCGAGCAGCAGCAATGTCGGTCGCGGAATTCCCATAGCGAGCAAATAGCCGCCCAGAATCGGGCCGGCCAAAGAACCAACGCGCCCGATGCCGAGTCCCCAGCCGGCGCCCATCGCCCGCATATAGGTGGGATAGATCGTACCGGACAATGCGTTCAAACCGATCTGACCGCCGAGAACGCCAAGGCCGGCAATCAGCAAATGCGGCATCAGGATGCCATAACCCGTGTGCAAGCTCAGAGCCGCTACGACGGGCGCGGTGAGCAGGAAAGTGAGCGCAACCACTCTGATGCCGATCTTGTCGAGAAGGAACGCAATGAGAAAGCTTCCGATTGCGCCGCCGAGCTGGAACATGCCCATCGCGCTGTTGGCCTGGGCAACGGAAAATCCGTCGTCCGAGAGGACCGTCGGCATCCACAGCGTAATGAAGTAATGGCCTGCCAAAGCCGTGATGAAGGAAATCCACAACAGCACCGTCATCAGCGCGCGGCCTTCCGTGAGCAGGCTGAGCGGCGCATTGCGGCGGCTCTCTTCGTTAATGATGTAGCGCGTCACGTTCGACAGATCGGCCTGCGGACGCAAACGTTGTACGATCTCGGCGATCTTCCCCGGTGGCGCGCCGCTGACGATCAGGAAACGCACGGATTCCGGAAGGGCCAGCGCAAGCCCGATGAACATGGGAATGGCCGCTAGCCCGCCGATAAAGAAGACCGAGGACCAGCCATAATCGGCAATCGTCCAGGCGGCGATGAACCCGCCGGCCGCGGCGCCGAGGTTGTAGCCGACGAACATAAGGCCGATGGTGGTTGCACGAACGCGAGCGGGCATGTATTCGGCCGCCAGCGCAATGCCGGTGGGAATCGCCCCGCCAAGGCCGAACCCCGCGCCGAAGCGCAGCAGGTAGAGTTCCTGGGGCGATGTCGCGAAACCCGTCGCGAAGGTGAAGGCGCCGAAAATCACAGCGCCCGCGACGATAATGTTCTTCCGCCCGATGCGGTCGCCGAAAAAGCTCAAGATCATTGCGCCGCCGAAATAGCCGACCAGATGGGCGGTCAGGACGTAGCCGAAATCCGAGCGGCTCACTTGCCATTCCCGAAGGATGGCGGGCGCCGCGAAGGATAGCGTCTGCATGTCGTAGCCTTCGAGCACCATCAGCGTGCACAGCCACAACGCAATTCCGATCTGCGGCCACACAAGCTTCTTGCCTTCGATCAGCTCGGCGACGTTGAGCGTCCGTTCGACAGCCATCGGGTCCTCCTGGGCCGGAATCTATGTCCCGGCTCCTAATGCCAGATTGACAGAATTGATCGGTGAATCAACCGCCATTCCCTCGCTCCAGGCAGGGTCGAGTACCGAAAATCGAACAGTGCCGGGAGGTCGTGGGAGCTGATGCCTGCCTCAGCCCAACTCCGCCACCATGGCGCGGAATTCCCGGTCCGTCACCAGCCGCTTTTCTGCCGTTCCCAGCGATTTCACCTTCTCAAGAAGCGCGCCGTGCTTTTCGGCCGGCGCATCGAGACCCAGTTCATCGAGTTTGATCTTGATGTTGGCGAGGCCACTCTTCTTGCCCAGCGCGATGCTGCGGCTGGCGGCAACGATGTCGGCGGAATAAGGCTCGATGGCGGAAGGCATATGGAACTGGGCGGCGACACCGCCACTCTCACGGCAGAAAATGAATTTTCCGACCACCGGCTTCCAGGAATCGACGGTGTATTTCCCGCGTGTTTGTACGATCTCGGAAACTTCCCGAGCCTTGGTGAGGTCCAATTCGACCGGGACGTGATAGAGATACTGCAACGCAAGAGCGACTTCGCAAATATCGGCGTTGCCGGCGCGCTCGCCCATGCCGTTGATGGTGCCCTGGATCCAATCAGCGCCGCCGCGGACCGCGGCAATCGCGGCCGCCGTCGCCAAACCCATATCATTGTGGCCGTGCCAGTGTATTGGCACAGACTTTCCTACCCAGGATCTTAGCTGGCGCATGAGATATTCGACCGTTTCGGGTGCGCAAACACCGATCGTGTCGACCATCGAGACTTCATCCGCGCCGGCTTGCAGAGCCGCGCCGTAGATGTCGCGCAGGAACGCGAGATCGCTGCGCGTGCTGTCCACCGCGAAGAAGTTGACGCGCTCGATGCCTTTGTCTTTTGCATATTTGATCGAGTCAACGACGCTATTCATGACTTTTTCGCGCGTGAAACCGAAAGCCTTCATCTTCATGTCGCTGGTGGTGATTTCGAGCAGCGTGTAGCGCGTGCCCAGTTCGACATGAGCATCGATGTCCGCCTTCATGCAACGCGCGAAGCCCCAGATCTCCGAGCTCAAATTTGCATCGAGGATGCGTCTGACCGCCTGGGTGTCTTGTTCCGAAACGCGGGGAAAGCCCGATTCAATCCGTCCAACGCCGAGCTCGGCCAGCTTGCACGCGATTTCGAATTTGTCGTCTGCGGAAAAGCAGATGCCGGTCGACTGCTCGCCGTCGCGAAGCGTGGTGTCGTAAAAGCGGATCGTCCTGCTGCGGTCGAAGCCCTTCTGAACGGCGTCCAGCTCGTTGAGCGGTGTCGTCCAAATCTGATCGGCGCGGATGTTCATGCTCATTTCTCCTACTCGGCCCGGTACCCAACAAGACGGGTGCTGGCGCCGTGCAAATCGTTCTTTGATGCCCCAGGCTCGCGTGATACCAACCGCGTCAACTCGGGGTCCTCCCTATATCCTGTCCCGGCGCCGAGTGGAAGGTTACGATTGGTCCTGGGAGATACAACACGATGAAATTCCTTTCTTTTCGCGCCGGCAACGCTGCGCGTTACGGGATGGTTGACGGCAAGAACGTGATCGATCTGACGCCGCGCCTGAAATATCCCGACCTCAAAGCCTTGATCGCGGCCGATGCGAGCGCGGAGGCGGCGAGGGAGGTGAAAGGCGCAGCGGCCGATTTCACGCTGGATCAAATTATCTTCGAGCCCGTGATCCCCAATCCCGAGAAGATCGTCTGTATAGGGCTCAACTATCATGAGCATCTCAATGAGACCGGCATGGCCAAACACGATTACCCGACGATCTTCATTCGCTGGGCCGATACACAAGTGGGTCATCTTCAGCCGCTCATCAGGCCGCGCCAGTCCGAGACATTCGACTACGAAGCCGAGCTCGCCGTCGTCATCGGCAGGAAAGGACGTCACATCGCGCAAAGCAACGCGATGAAACATGTCGCCGGATATTCCTGCTACAATGAGGTCTCGGTGCGCGATCACCAAAGACACGCCTCGCAGTGGACGCCGGGCAAGAACTTTCCGGGTACCGGTGCCTTCGGTCCGTTCATGGTGACAGCTGACGAAGTGGGCCAGATCGCGCAGCAGAAGATTCAAACCCGTGTCAATGGCAAGACCATGCAGTCTTCGACACTCGACATGATGATCTTCGGAGTGCCGAGGCTGATCGAATACATCTCCAGCTTCACACCGCTCATCCCCGGCGACGTGATCGTCTCCGGCACGCCCGGCGGCGTCGCTTGGGTCCGCACGCCTCCACCCTGGATGAAGCCCGGCGATATTGTCGAGGTCGAGATCGACGGTGTAGGCCTGCTCAAGAACCCCATCGTCGACGAAGCCTAAGCAACGATGGCCGCTGCTGAGGCGGTGCTCGGCGAGACCGGTGTTCCTGCCGGTCTCATCGCCGCGCGCCTCGATGCGCTTCCCATGACGCGGACGCTGTGGGTTCGCGTCATCCTTTTATCGCTCGGCGGATTCTTCGAATTTTACGATCTGTTGTTCACCGGCTACATCGCGCCGGGTCTTGTGCGCAGCGGCATTCTCACGCCGACGACGCCGGGACTTTTCGGGAACAATGGCATCGCGAGTTTCGTGGCTGCGTTTTTCGCGGGCCTTTTCATCGGGACCTTGCTATTCGGTTTTGCCGCCGACCGTCTGGGCCGGCGTACGATCTTCACCGTCTCTCTCCTCTGGTACTCCGCAGCAAGCGTCGTTATGGCGTTCCAGAACGATGCCTTCGGTTTGAATCTTTGGCGGTTCATTACCGGGCTCGGCGTCGGCGTGGAGCTCGTCACCATCGACACCTATCTTGCCGAGCTGGTGCCGAGGGCCTATCGCGGACGCGTCTTCGCCATCAACCAGACGGTGCAGTTCACCGCCGTTCCGGTCGTCGCCTTTCTCGCTCTGCAATTGGTGCCGATAACGCCTTTC
>DASQIQ010000468.1:0-3893 GCA_035631495.1 Micropepsaceae bacterium | reverse complement strand
TCATCCAAGTCGGGCACCAGCCAGTGAACTTGCCCTCTGCGAGCAGCTTTGCCCCTTCGATCGCGCGCCGGGTCACGGCCAGAATCAGTGTCATGCCGATATCCGCGGTGGCATCGGTCAGTACGCCCGGCGTGTTGGTGACGGCGATGCCGCGCGCCGCCGCCGCCTTCACGTCGATATGGTTGAAGCCGACGCCGAAATTGGCGATGAGCTTGAGCCGTGGACCCGTGGCGGCGATGATCTCCGCTCCCACCCGGTCGGTAACCGTGGGAACCAGCACGTCGGCTTCAGCCATAGCTGCTTTCAGGCGTGCGGCGTCCATCGGCGTATCATCGGCATTGAGACGCGCGTCGAAGGATTCGCGCATTTCCCGCTCAATCCCCTCCGGAAGCCTACGGGTGACGATGACAAGCGGCTTTTTTTCGGCCATGTGCGTTCGATTTGATGTGATGCTTGCGTTTTTCTCCTTATCAGAACGACTCCCGCCGGGCAAAGATAGGCGCTCGAATCACTCTTCCCGGATATTGGTTCGCCATACGATGATGCGATACAAGCTCGCCCTTGCTTTCCTGCTCATCGCGCTCGTAGGGCGGCCGGCGGGAGCCGCGGACACGCCGCCCTATTTCCTCAGCATCAAGAACGAGAAGACCTTCATGCGCGAGGGTCCGGGCGAGAACCATCGCATCAAATGGATCTATCACCGCAAGGGCCTGCCGGTAGAGGTGATAGCGTCTTTCGAGGTGTGGCGGCGCGTGCGCGATGCGGACGGCGAAATCGGCTGGATCCACGTGGCGGTGTTGTCTCGCGAAAGGACGGCGGTGGTGACAGGGGCAGGCGAGGCGGCGGTCTACGGTCGTGCGGACGCAAAAACCGAATTGGTCGCCGAAGCCAAAGCCGGAGCGGTCGGCCGCTTGAAACGCTGCGCAGCGCTTGCCTGTGAAGTGAAGTTCGACGGCGCCGAAGGTTGGGTAGAGCGGACGCGCCTTTGGGGCGTCCATGACGGCGAACAGTTCTGAGCCCAAGCGGCTTGCGCGCCACGCCGCCCGGGGGCCTCTTTTCTGGGTCCTGTTCGAATGGGCACGAAATCCCTATGTGCTCGTCATCACCGTCTATGTCTACGCGACCTATTTCACGCGCGACATTGTTGGCGATCCGGTGCGGGGTCAGGCCCTCTGGGCAGCCATCCAAGGCTATTCGGGTCTTGCCGTTGCGGTGACCGCGCCCGTTCTCGGCGCGATTGCCGATGCGGGCGGACGACGAAAACCCTGGATCGCGTTTTTCGCGATTCTGCTCGCAATTTCGACCGCCGCACTCTGGTTCGGAAAGCCGGGGGGCGAGGGTTTGGGCTTGATCGGAATCGGAGCGGCGATCGCGCTCGCCAATCTCGCTTATGACGGGTCGTTGGTGTTTCACGGCGCCATGCTGCCGTCATTGGTGGATGAGCGTCAGATTGGACGCTGGTCGGGATTGGGCTATGCGCTCGGAAATGTCGCGGGGATCGTCCTGCTGGTTTTCGTGCTCGCGTTCATCTATCTGCCCGCGGAGCCGCTTTTCGGTCTGGATCGTACGGCTCATGAGCATGAGCGCATTTCCGGCCCATTATGCGCTCTGTGGTTCGCTGTTTTCAGCCTGCCATTTTTTCTGTGGGCGCCAGACCGGCCCTCGAGGCGGCTTCCGGTGGCGCAAGCCGTTCGCCGCGGCCTTGCCTCCGTTGCCCGCACCATCAAGAGCCTGAGCCATTATCGCAATGTCGCCGCCTATCTCGGCGTGCGCATGATCTACAATGACGGGTTGAACGTGACGCTCTCCTTCGGGGGCGTTTACGCTGCTGGCGTGTTCCATTGGGGCGTGGTGGAAAGCGCTTCCTACGGCATCCTCCTTTCGATATTCGCGGCCCTGGGCGGGTTGTTCGGCGGGCGGCTGGCCGACAATATCGGCACCAAGCGCGCGCTTCAGCTTTCGGTCGGCGTCATGATCGTGGCGGCGCTTCTTTCGCTCGGATTCGCGCCGGATCGCCTTTTCTTCGTTATCCCGTACCCGGCCGGAGCGCCCGTGGCCGCTTTGCCGGTGTTCCGTACGGCGCCCGAACTCTTCTACATCGCAATTGTGATGGGAATCGCGATGTGCCTGGTTGCAACCTATGCCAACAGCCGCGCCATGATGGCCCGCATCGCGCCGGAAAACCGCATGACGGAATTTTTCGGCCTCTACGCACTCTCGGGCGAGGCGACCGCGTTCATGGCGCCCTTGGCCGTCGCCCTGGCGACCCAAATATCGGGAAGTCAGCAATGGGGCATGGCGGCGATTATCGGCTTCCTCGCGATCGGCTTTATCGGGCTTGCTTTCGTGCAAGAGGAACGCGCTGTGGCGGTTTGACGATGACGAAATTTAGTGCCGGAAATGGCGAACGCCGGTGAACACCATAGCGATGCCGGCATCGTCGGCGCACTTGATGACGTCGTCATCTTTGACCGAACCGCCTGGCTGGATCACTGCGGTGGCGCCTGCCTCCACCACGGCGAGAAGGCCGTCCGGGAAGGGAAAGAAGGCATCCGACGCTGCGGCGGAGCCTTTGGTGCGGGGCTCAGACCAGCCCGCCGCATCTGCCGCTTCCCGCGCTTTGGCGGCGCCAATTCGCGCGGCGTCAACCCGGCTCATCTGGCCTGCCCCAATTCCGGCGGTTGATCCGTCTTTGGCGTAGACGATGGTGTTCGACTTGACGTGTTTGGCGACGGTGAAGGCGAACAACATGTCCTCAAGCTCGGACGCCGTCGGTTGCCGCTTGGTCACCACTTTCAGTTCGTCGCGTGAGGCCACGATATTGTCGCGTGTCTGCAGCAGGAAGCCACCCGCCACCGAACGGAAGGTCCATCCTGCGGCACTGGGGTCCGGCAACCCGCATGCAATCAGCAGGCGAAGGTTCTTCTTGGCGCCAAGAATGCGGCGAGCATCGCCGTCGGCGTCCGGCGCGATGATCACCTCGGTGAAGAGTTTGGAGATTTCCTCGGCCGTGGGGCCATCCAGCGCCGCGTTGAAGGCCAGCACGCCGCCAAAGGCACTCACCGGATCGCAGGCAAGCGCCTTTGTGTACGCATCAGCCAGGGATGATCCCAATGCGACTCCACAGGGGTTCGCATGTTTGATAATGGCGCAGGCCGGAGCCGCGGGGCCGAACTCCGCGACAAGCTCATATGCCGCGTCGGTGTCGTTGAGGTTGTTGTAGGAGAGTTCTTTTCCTTGAAGCTGAACCGCGGAGGCTACGCCGAAGCGCTTCTCGCCCGTCGCGTAGAAGGCCGCCTGCTGATGTGGGTTCTCGCCATAGCGGAGCTTCTGGCGCAACGTTCCGGCAAAGCTGCGCCGACGGGCGGGAGCAGCGTCGCCCGATTTCGCGGCCTCTTCCGCGAGCCAAGCGGAAACGGCCGAATCATAGGCGGCGGTGCGGGCGAAGGCGATCTGTGCGAGTCGTTTGCGCGTCTTCGCGCTGACGCCACCGGTTTCCATCTCCGCCAGAACGGGAAAATAGTCCTCCGGATCGACGATCACCGTGACCCATTCATGGTTCTTGGCGGCGGCGCGGATCATGGCCGGCCCGCCGACGTCGATATTCTCTATCGCTTCGTCGCATGAGGCACCCTTCGCCACCGTCGCTTCGAAGGGATAGAGATTGGACACCAACAGATCGATCCCTTCGATCCCATGCGCGGCCATCGCGCCGGCATGTTTGTCGCGCTGCGCCAGCAAACCCCCATGGATTGCCGGGTGAAGCGTCTTGACGCGGCCATCCATGATCTCCGGGAATCCTGTGACCTGCGATACGTCAGTAACGGTAAGGCCGGCATCGCGGAGCGCCTTGGCCGTCCCGCCGGTGGAAATCAACTCCACGCCCAGATGGG
>DASQIQ010000467.1:0-1749 GCA_035631495.1 Micropepsaceae bacterium | reverse complement strand
GAGCGGGCCATCGGGCTGGAACGCGATCCCGCCGTGCGCGGTTTTTTGCAGCAACGCCAAGCCGGTTTGCGTGGTCTCGCTCGGGGAAAATGATTGGGTTTCCTCCCCTCGCTCCGCCGGTGAAATGGGACTAATCTTGGTTCAATGCCGTCCACAAATGGCGGCGCACACGGGAGGGCACCCCCATGGCTGAAGTCAAGCTTCCACGACGCGATTTCCTCAAAGCGGCGGGCGCGGCCGGCGCGACCGGGGCCGCGATGGCCACCGGGATCGTCGCATGCAGCCCGGAGACGAAGACATCCGCGGCCGCTGCAGCCGGCCCGGAAACCTGGCAAGTCCTGACGCTGCAGGAGGTCGCCTTCTTCACGGCCGCGGCCGATACGATCATTCCCAAGGACGAGCTTTCGCCATCGGGAAGCGAGTGCGGCGTACCCGCCTTCATCGACCGCCAACTCGCCAGCGCCTGGGGCGGAGGCGCCAAGATGTATCGCTCCGGACCTTTCCTGAAGGGCACACCCGAGCAAGGCTATCAGCTGGCCCTGACGCCGCACCAATTCTTCGTGGCCGGTGTGAGGGCCGCAGATGCGTGGTGCGAGAAGACCTATGGGAAGACCTTCGACCGGTTGGAACAGCCCAAACGCGATGAAGCCTTGAAGGCCATGGAAGACGGCAAAGCCGAATTCGACGGCTTCGACTCGAAACTGTTCTTCCAGCGGCTTTTGACCATCAACATGGAAGGGTTCTTCTCCGATCCCCTCTATGGCGGCAATCGCAACAAGGCGTCATGGCGCATGCTCGGCTTCCCGGGCCTGCCGGCGATCTATGCCGACAAGGTCGATGAATGGCGGACCAAACGCTATGTCGCCGAACCGCAATCGATCGCAGACTTTTCGTGAGGGGATGAACCATGGTCACGAAACTGAAAGAAGTCGATGTGGTGACGATCGGTGTGGGCCTCACGGGCACCATGCTCGCCAAGGAGCTGACGCTTGCGGGTCTCACGGTGGTGGGATTGGAGCGCGGTCCCGACCGCAGGCCGCAGGAGGAATATGTCCTGCCGCGCATTCGCGACGAACTCAAATATGGCGCGCGTATGGAACTGATGCAGGACAATTCCGTCGATACGGTTACGTTCCGCAACAATGGAGATCAGACCGCGCTTCCGATCCGCCGCTGGGGCGCGTTCCTGCCCGGCGAAGGCGTCGGCGGCACCAGCAATCATTGGGGCGGGTTGCATTGGCGCTTCCTGCCGACCGATTACCGCATCAGAACCGCAATCAAGGAAAAATACGGCGCCAACGCCATTCCGGCGGACATGACCATCGAGGATTGGCCGGTCAGTTATGACGAACTCGAGCCCTATTACGACAAGTTCGACAAATTGTGCGGCGTGTCGGGCAAGGCTGGAAATCTAAAGGGTCAGAAGATCGACGGCGGCAATATCTTCGAGGGGCCGCGCAGCAATGAATATCCCAGCAAACCGATGAAGAACTCACCCGGTGGCATGATGCTCGCCGATGCCTGTAGAAATGTGGGCTATCATCCCTTCCCTGCGCCGTTCTCGGCGCCGAGCGCGCCCTATACCAACATCTATGGCGTGACGCTTGGGGCCTGCGAATATTGCGGCTTCTGCGGGCGCAATTCCTGCGAGGCGAATGCGAAGGCGTCGGGTACCATCAATGTCATGCCGGTGCTGCGCAACGAACCGAAATTCGAGCTGCGCACTCGCGCGTTCGTCCCCAAGCTCGT
>DASQIQ010000466.1:0-7055 GCA_035631495.1 Micropepsaceae bacterium | reverse complement strand
GACAATATGGTGGGGATTTATAACCCTTTGTTTCAGTCGATGACGGTCAGCAAAAGCACGGATGAACTTTTGATCACGTGCAACGCATACGGCTACAAAACCAAACGATTGCGCGTGATGCCGTCTCAGGCAGACTGGGATGATCCCAAGATCAAACTGTACGATTACGTGACGAGCATAGGCAGCTATGACGGCAATATCGCGATCGTCATGGACAAAGCGGACTCCGCAATCGGGCCGCCGAACTAGGCCCTGGGGAACCAATGCCCCGCGGGCGAGTTGCCTTACCAGCGAGGGCCCTTCCCTGATGTCCCTTTGGGATAGTCCCAGCAACAATGTGCCGGCGAGATCAGACTCTGAAATCACTCGTTTACACGGGTGTTGAGTGCCGGTGCCGAGAAGGAGAGCGAGATGAAAACGCTAATCAGCTGCGCCGTCGTCCTAACTTTGCTCAGCTCTGTGGCCATCGGTCAGCGCTACGATAACGACAATCGCGCAGCTCCTCAGCAAGATCAAAACTACTATCAGGACCGCCAGCAAGATCGGAACTACAACAACCAGGATCGCCAATATGGCGACCGGGATTTCCGCGGCGGCCCTAAGTGGCGCCCTGGTCAGGTGATTCCTGGGCAGTTTCTCAACCGGGTGGTGAACGATTGGGAAGAGAGAGGCTTAAGCCGCCCGCCCGACGGCCACCAATGGGTCCGTATTGGCGAGCAATTCGTACTCGTACGAGGGCGGGATCGAATGGTCGCAAGAGTGATCAATTTCGATTAAGGCGCCGCCGGAACGTTCCGACAGACTGCCGATAGCGCCGTCGTCGCGGCGGCGCTAGTGCGGCGAATCATAGGAACCTCTGTCCGCTGAAAGATTCTGGGTAATCAGGCTCTTTTGGTGATGACCACCTCGAGATATTCGCTCGGGACGACCAACGTCCCATCCTTGGCGACGTTGAATTTGTCGAGCAGCACGTAGAGATCAGCCTCCAGCGCCTCACGTGCCTCCGGATTGGTTGCCGCGAACGCCTTCACAACCGGGCCGTAATAGGTGCGAAAAACCTCGATCCAATGCTTGGACGACTTGTAGCGGAAGACAAAATTCCTGCTCTGCGCCGCGACGGCCGCCTTCGAACCGAACAGGGTGTCGAGATGCACTTTGTTGCCCCAAAGCGCGGGTGATTTCACGCCTGGTGCCGGCGGGATATATTTGCCGATGGTTTGGAACAGCTGACCGATAAAACTCTCCGGTGTCCAGTTGGCCATTCCGATCTTTCCGCCCTGCCGGCAGACGCGTCTCAGTTCGTTTGCCGCCTGCTGTTGATTTGGCGTGAACATGACGCCGAAGGTTGAAAGGACGACGTCGAAACTGGCATCGGGGAAGGGAAGAGCTTCGGCGTCGGCTTCCTGGAACGTCACCGGCAAGCGTTCGGCTTCGGCACGTTCGCGACCGCGGCCGAGAAGCGCGCCGACGTAATCCGTCGACACGACGTCGGCGAAACGGCGGGCCGCGGCGAGCGTCGCATTGCCGTTGCCTGCGGCGACATCGAGGACGCGTTGGTTGCTGCGGAGATCGACAGCCTCGCAGAGCATTTCGCCAACGATCTGCAACGTGGTGCCTATGATGGCATAGTCACCGGAGCCCCAAGCGGCCTGCTGGCGGCTCTTGATCGTGGCGAGATCCATGGTGGCGGGGGTGGCTGCTTGAATGTTCATTGCTCTCTTCCTTGTGGGATTTGATTCCAGATGCGCGCAAGATGCCGGTTGCGCCGCTGGAAGACTTTGCCCGGAGCTTGATTTGTCCCTGAGATGGGCTTGATTATTTCTTGAGAGCGGCTATGCAGCTCGCCCCTGGTACACCGACGTGCAATTTCACTTTGCCAATCATAGCCTCGATACGGATCGGCAGGAGCTGCGCCGCGGTTCCGAACCCGTTGCCGTCGAGCCGCAGGTGTTCGATCTGCTGGTCTATCTGGTGCAGAACCGCGACCGCGTGGTCAGCAAGGACGATCTGATCGCTTCGGTTTGGGGTGGCCGGATCGTGTCGGATTCGACACTGACCAGTCGCATCAACGCCGCGCGGAAGGCGGTCGGCGATAGCGGCGCCGACCAGAAACTGATCCGCACCGTCGCGCGCAAGGGTCTGCGCTTCGTCGGCGCCGTACGCGTGGCGCCCGATGGCACCGAACCGGTCTCCAGCCCGCCGGCCGAGATCATGCACGAGTGGGCGCGCACCGCCTTGCAGCTGCCCGACCGTCCCGCCATCGCCGTCCTTCCCTTCATCAATATGAGCGGCGATCCGGAGCAGGAATATTTCTCCGACGGCATCAGCGAAGACATTATCACCGCTTTGTCCAAGCTGCGCTGGTTCTTCGTGATCGCGCGCAACTCTTCGTTCATCTACAAGGGCAAGACCGTCCATATGAAGCAGGTCGCCGAGGAGCTCGGCGTCGGCTATGTGGTAGAGGGCAGCGTGCGCAAGAGCGGCGATCGCGTGCGCATCACCGCCCAGCTCAACGACGTCGCGACCGGCAGCCACATCTGGGGGGAGCGCTACGACCGCGGTCTCGCCGATGTGTTCGCGGTGCAGGACGAGATGACCGAGGCCATTGTCGCTGCGATCGAGCCACAGCTTTACGCCGCAGAAAATTTCCGCGCCAAGCGCAAGCCGCCCGATAGCATGGACGCATGGGATCTGGTCATGCGCGCGCTGTCGCATTACTGGCGCGTGACGCGGCAGGATAATGTCGTCGCTCAGGCTCTGCTGGAAAAGGCCATCAGCATCGATCCGAATTACGGTCAGGCCCTCGGTGTGCTTGCCACCAGCTACACGTTCAGCATGCACATGGGTTGGGCGGATATGGCGACGGTAGCCCCGATCGCCGAGCGTGCGGCGCTGGCAGCGATCCGGACCGACAGCGAGGACCCCTGGGCGCACCACGCGCTTGGCTGCGTCTATCTGTTCGCGCGGCGCTTCGAGGACTCGCTGGCCGAGTTCGAGCTGGCGCTGCGGCTCAATCCAAACTTCTCGCTGGCCCAGGGTTATTACGGCTTGACGCTGTCCTATTGCGGGCGCTGGCAAGAGGGCGATCTGGCGGCGCGCCGTGCGTTGCGGCTGAGCCCGCGCGATCCGTTCTCAGGGGTTTATTACGGCATCGCCGCCTACGCGCAGTTCATCGGGGGCAACTATGACGAGGCGATGCGACTCTCTCGAGAGGCTATCCGCCAGCGCAGCGATTTTGTCGGCGCCCACCGGGTGCTGACGGCCGCCGCGGGCATGGCTGGGCAGGATGACATTGCCGCCGCTGCCCTGCGGGAGCTTCGCCGCGCACAGCCCAATATTTCGCTCGACTGGATCGCGGACCAGTTGCCGATCCAGCGGGACGCCGACCGGACGCATTATTTGGAAGGATTGCGCCGCGCGGGCTTGGACTAGTCTCGGCTCAAAGATCGATGTCGTAGCGGACATAGTCCGTCCTCTCGACGATCCGATCATAGAGCGCACGCGCGCGGGCGTTGCCTTCATGCGTGTGCCAATAGATGCGCCGCCAGCCTTCTTCCCGCCCGAGCGCGACCAGTTTTTCGATCAAGGCGCGCCCCGCCCCTCGCCGGCGAATCTGCGGCGCAACAAAGATATCCTCCAGATAGCAAACCGGTTTGAGGCTCCAGGTATGGGGATGCAGGACATAATTGGCGAAGCCTTGTGACTCCTCGCCGGCCGTTGAGACGAAGATGCACCAGATCGGCTCGCGCGGGTTCAGAATGCGCGACCAGACGCCCTCGGAGATCTCGTCCGAAACGGCGTGGTCGAGGGACGCGCAATAGGCGCGCCACAGCACCAGCCAGTGCGGGAAATCATCGCCCCTAGCCGGACGTACAATCCATGGTGCCGTCATAGAGCCATGCTTCCCGCTTGTCAGGTGAAAGATGTTCCGTCCTTGCGCGTGACGCGGTATTTGCCGTCGGGTCCGATCGTCAGCAGTAGGTCGTCATCGGGATAAACCACCTCTTCGCCTTCCGTGCGGTCGCCGATTTCGAGATACACAACGTCGCGTGAGCCGCGATTGACAAGATGATGCGCATCGCCGGTGGCCGCCTTGAAGCCGGCGCACATCCCCGGCTTCAGCTTCGTCTCACCTTCATTGGTGATCAGCACCGGCTCGCCTTCAAGAATGTAGACAAATTCGTCCTGCTTCATATGCGCATGACGCAGCGCGGATTCAGACCCCGGCTTCAACCGCGTGAGGTTCACGCCGAAATTGCGCAAGCCGAAGACGTCGCCAAGCGGAGTCTTGATGCGTCCATCGACCCGCGCGGCGAACTGCGCGGGATAGACCGTCTTCTTGGGACGAGGCGGAATCTCGGCGGCCATCAGCGCCGCCGGCGTCTTATGAGTACTCAATTCGCAAGTCTCCATCGAGTGGGCGTTTGGTGACGCCAGCTATCGGACCTTGACGTATTTCTGCAAGACATGGGGCCGCGGCTCACCCGCGAAGATGTTGCCGTATTTGTCGACCGCGACGAATTCCGCGCCGCTTCCGGTTTGCGTATTCGGGTTGCCGCCCGGGTCCAGGATGAAAGCGTTCACAAAACCCGTCCTTGCGTCTCCGATCCGGATGCCCTGCTCCCAGCCCGGATTGTTCACGCCATCCGATTCCGAATCGGCGACATAGATCTGGTCCTTGTCGTCGAAGGCGATCCCGCTCGGCGTGCCGAACTGGGTCCATGTCGAGAGATGTTTGCCCTCCTGGTCGAAGAGCTGGATGCGATTGTTGTTGCGGTCGGCCACAAACACGCGGCCCCGGGAATCGATGGCAATGCCATGCAGCGTGCGGAACTCGCCCGGCGCGTATCCGGTCTTTCCCCACGCCTTGATGAACTTTCCGTCCTTCGAATATTTCACCACACGGTTGTTGCCGTTCACCTCATGGCCATCCGCCACGAAAATATCCCCATTGGCGGCCACCGCCACCGAGCTCGGCGAGGTGAAGTGATAGGGATCGTTTCCGGAAACACCCGCTTGACCCAGCGTCATCAGCAGTTTCCCGTCCGGGCTGAACTTGAAGACCTGGTGACCGGCATGCACGCCGGCCTTTGCGGCCATATCCACGGCTTGCTGGCTCGCCGCGTCGGTCACCCACACATTGCCCTCGCGGTCCACAAGCAGCCCGTGCGGCCAGATGAAAATCCCGCGGCCGAAGCTTTTGACGACTTTGCCCTTGGGGTCGAATTTGAAGATCGTGTCGATGTTCTTGATTTTGTTGTCCGGACCAAGGCAGTCGATACCGAAGCGGCCACCCGATGCCATCGGCACGGGGCTCGTCTCGTCGCATCGGATGACGGCCCAAATGCTTTCGCCGTCAATGTCGACATACATGGACGCTGGCGGTCCCGCGGGCCTCACTGCCCACTCGCCTCCGGGAACGAACGGGCCGCCCCCATCGGCCAGGCCCCTGACCGGGCGGTAGGGATTGGGCAACCCACCTTGCGCGAAGGACTCCGATGCCGTGGCGAGCAATGCGACGATGGCCGACGCCGCCATCATTCCAGCACGATATGCAAGCGACATGGGGATACCTCTCTCAAGAATGGAGGCCAAGGGGCGATGATTTTAGCAGCCCAGGGCGAGCGAATACCAAAGCAATTTCTCCCAAATGGCTCGCGTGCTACACCGCTTGCGTAGGACGTAGACCCCTTCGAATGAGGGATTCTTCGTGGCCGATGAGAACCGCACGCCGATGCGCCGGCGCGATCTGCTCTCTTTGATCGGCGCCGCGGGCGGCGCGGCGGCCATGTATCAGGCCATGACGGCGCTCGGTTTCGCAGCGGAGTCCACTTACAAAGGACCGATTCTGCTCGACGGCGATCCGAAAGGCGCATCTGTGCTGATCCTGGGCGCCGGCCTCGCCGGAATGGTCGCCGCCTACGAACTGCGCAAAGCCGGATACCGAATTCAGGTCCTCGAATATAATGATCGCGCGGGGGGACGCTGTTGGACCCTGCGCGGCGGTGACAGCTATACCGAGCTTGGCGGCGCCACCCAGAATTGCCAATTCGACCGCGGGCTCTATTTCAATGCCGGCCCCTGGCGCATTCTCTATCACCATCGTGGGCTGTTGGATTACTGCAAGCGGTTCGGCGTCGCGCTCGAACCCTTCGTGCATGTCAACAACAACGCCTATCTGCATTCCAAGGACGTGCTCGGCGGCAAGCCGCAGCGCTACCGCCATGTCGAGGCCGATTTCCAGGGTTACGTCGCGGAGATGCTGGCCAAGGCGATGAACCAGGGTGGGCTCGAGACCGGCGTCACCCGCGAGGACCAGGAAAGACTGCTCCAGGCGCTGCGCAATTGGGGCGCGCTCGATCGCAACTACGCCTATGCGAAGGGACCGGCCTCGAGCGATCGCCGCGGCTACGCCAAGGACCCAACCGGCGGTGCATCCGGTGAACCGGAATTCTCCGAGCCGATCGCGCTTGACGATCTTCTCAAGATGGAGCTGTGGCAGGAATTCGGCTCGCGCCACGAATATGAATACCAATCGCCGCTGTTCCAGCCGGTCGGCGGAATGGACCAGATCGCGCGCGCGTTTCAACGCGAGGTCGGGAGCCTCATCCGTTTCAACGCCAAGGTCACCGCGATCAAGCAGGACGGCAACGGCGTCACCGCAATTTTCGAAGACACCAAACGTCCGGGCCGCATGCAGACGGCGCGCGCGGATTGGTGTCTCTGCACGATTCCGTTGAGCATCCTCAGCCAGATCGAAATCGATGCCGGTGCGCCGATGAAGGAAGCGATTTCGGCGGTACCCTACACGCCTTCGACCAAGATCGGTTTGCAGTTCAAGCGCCGGTTCTGGGAAGAGGACGAAGCGATCTATGGCGGCATAACCTTTACCGATTTGCCCATTCGCCAGCTCGGCTATCCCAGCACCGGTTATCACGGCGCCAAGGGAATCCTGCTCGCCTATCCGGGCGGCACATATGGATATGAATTCGCGTCTCTTTCGCCCGCGGAGCGGGTGCGCCGCGCGCTCGAATACGGATCGCAGATTCATCCGC